>CBHWED010000007.1:0-35348 GCA_966112795.1 uncultured bacterium | reverse complement strand
GCGCCCGGCGCCGGCCGTCGCCGCCCCCCCCCGGCCGGGTGGGCCGGGCCTGCTGCCCTGGCGGGTGGCGCCGCGCGCGCGCCACAACTTCGAAGTGCTCGGACAGAAGTACTTCGGCCTCGATCCGCTGTTCGCTGGCGAGGGCGTGGCCGATTGGGACTTTCCGATCGACGTCGAGGAACCGCGCTCGCTCGGCGCCGACCGCGCGGTCAACGCCATCGCCGCGCACGCGGCGCATGCCGGCGACCTGATCGTGATCGACTTCGGCACCGCGACGACGTTCGACGTGGTCGACTTCAACGGCGCATACAAGGGCGGGATCATCGCTCCCGGGATCAATCTCTCGCTCGATGCGCTGGTCAACAACACCGCCAAGCTGCCGCGCATCGCGATCGAACGGCCGCGCGACGGCTCGGTGATCGGGCGCAATACCGAGGACCAAATGCATATCGGCGTATTCTGGGGTTACGTGGCGATGATGGAGGGCCTGATCGCCCGTCTGCGCGCCGAGATCGGCCGGCCGGCGAAAGTCATCGCCACGGGCGGCCTCGCGCAGCTGTTCGACGAGCACACCGCGATCTTCGATGCGGTCGATACCGACCTCACGCTCAACGGCCTGGCGATCCTCGCCGGGCGGGCGGCGGCGCGATGAAGAAGGATTTCACGCCCGAGGACGAGCTGCTGTTCCTCGCGCTCGGCGGGTCGGGCGAGATCGGCATGAACGTCAATCTCTACGGCTGCCGCGGCAAGTGGCTCATGGTCGACCTCGGCATGAGCTTCGGCGCCAATGAGTACCCGGGCACCGAGCTGATGTTCGCCGACCCCGAGTTCATCGAGGAGCGCGCAGAGGACCTGCTCGGGATCGTGCTGACCCACGCGCACGAGGACCACATCGGCGCGGTGCCGTACTTCGCTGCCGACCTCGGCGTGCCGCTCTATGCGACGCCGTTCACGGCCGGCCTCGTCATGCGCAAGCTCGAGGAGGCCGGACTGGTCGACGAGGTCGAATTGCGGGTGATCGACCGCGAGCATGGTTCGATCCGGCTCGGGCCGTTCGAGGTGACCTACATCCCGCTCGCGCACTCGATTGCCGAGGGGAATGCGCTGCTGATCGAGACGCCGTTCGGCCGCGTGTTCCACACCGGCGACTGGAAGCTCGACGAGGAGCCGCTGATCGGCGTGCCGGCGACCGAGGAGGAACTGCTCCAGCTCGGCGACGAGGGGGTGCTCGCGCTGGTGTGCGATTCGACCAACGTGTTCAACTCGGCCTCGTCGGGGTCCGAAGGCGAGGTCTATCGCGGCCTGCTCGAAGAGGTCCACGGCCACACCGGCAAGCGCGTGCTGGTCACGACGTTCGCCTCCAACGTCGCCCGGTTGCAGACCCTCGGCCGCGTGGCGCAGCAGACGGGGCGCGAATTGTGCGTGGCCGGGCGCTCGCTCGACCGGATCATCGAGGTCGCGCAGGACAACGGCTACCTGCTCGACTTTCCGCCGACGATCGACTTCGACACGGCGATGAACCTGCCCCGCGGCCAGGTCATGATCCTCGCCACCGGCGGGCAGGGCGAGCCGCGCGCGGCGCTCGCGCGGATCGCCGACGACAGCCACCCGCTGAGCCTGACCGAAGGCGACGTGGTGCTGTTCTCGAGCCGGCAGATCCCCGGCAACGAGCTCGCCATCGGCCGCGTGCAGAACCAGCTCTCGCGCAAGGGGGTGACGATGATCACCGACCGGCAGAGCATGATCCACGTCTCGGGCCACCCGGGGCGGCCCGACCTCCAGGCGATCTACCGCTGGCTGCGGCCGCAGGTCCTCGTCCCGGTCCACGGCGAGATCCGCCACATGAACGAGCAGGCACGGCTCGGCCTCGCCACCGGCATCCCGGCCGCGGTGATGCAGAAGAACGGCGACGTGATCCGCCTCGCGCCCGACGCGCCCGGCAAGATCGGCGAAGTCCGCACCGGCCGCCTGGTGCTCGACGGCGACATCATCGTCCCGGCCGACGGCGAGGCGATCGTCATGCGCCGCCGGCTCGCGCGCGACGGGCTGCTGGTCGTCGCGCTCGACGGCAAGGGCGGGGCGCAAGTCCACGGCATCGGCCTGCCGCTCGACGAGGACTACGACGAGTTCGTCGCCGAGGCCGAAGCCGACGTCGCCGAGGCGCTGCGCAAGCTCAAGGGCAAGCCTGATGGCGACGCGATGGCCGAAGCCGCGCGTCTTGCCGCGCGGCGCGCGGCGCAGCGCTGGTCGGGCAAGAAGCCGCAGACCAAGGTGATCCTGCCGGCATGAAGTGGACCTCGATCCTCGCGATCTACGCGCTGTTCTGGGTGATGTGCGCGTTCCTGCTGCTGCCGTTCGGGGTCAAGACCCACGACGAGGCCGGGGTGGCCAAGACGCCCGGACAGGCCGACAGCGCGCCGGCCAACTTCCGCCCGGGCCGCGTGGCGCTGCGCGCGACGGTGTTCGCCGCGGTGGTGACCGCGCTCTACGTCGCCAACTATAGCTACGGCTGGATCACCCCCACCGACCTCAACCTGTTCGGCGATCCTCCGGCCGCGGCGGGATAGCCGGGGGCACGAAGCCCGTTGCCGATCGCCGAGCTGCTCTCCGGGCTCGGCCGTGCCGCACGGTCCGTTGAGAGCCCGTACCTTCCGGCCGCGCGCCAGCCTCAGCCGTCAGAACACACCTCGTGCGAATATCCGCATATGTTTTGGCGATGAGAAAGCGAATTGAACGAATTAGTTAGAGTTCGACCTCGACAATAGGCAGAAGCGGGAGCAGAAACGCTCCCGGGATTTGTCGGCATGGGGGCGAATATGCTTTTTCCCGTCAGGCGAAATAGTCTGTTGCGCGCGCTGGTAGCGGCCACTGCGATCGTCGCCGCGCCGCAAGCCGAAGCGCAGGCCGAGCGCGGTGTCGCGAATCCGCCGTTGCTGGGCGGCGAGCGCGAAGCGCCGCCGGCCACGCTGCTCGAGGGGGCGCAAGGTCCGGGGAGCGGGGCGCACGAGCGGGTGCTCGACCTCAACGTCGTCTACACCGACAGCCAGCTCTTCAATCCGGCGACGGGCGGCTACGACAAGGTGCACTTGCGCAGCTACAACGGCACCGACGTCAGCCCCGACGCGCCTTACGTCTCCCCGACGATCGAGATCCATCCGGGAGAGACGATCCGCATCAACCTCGACAATCAGTTGCCGGCCGACCCGACGTGCGCTGCGGGCGAGCATGCTGCGGACGATCCGCACTGCTTCAACGGCACCAATCTCCATACCCACGGGCTGTGGGTCAATCCGGCGGGCAACGGCGACAACGTGCTGCTGTCGATCAATCCGGGCGTCCAGTTCCAGTACGAGTACAACGTGCCGGGAGACCATCCCTCGGGCACCTTCTGGTACCACACGCACCGCCACGGTTCGACCGCGCTCCAGGTCTCGAGCGGCATGGCGGGGGCGCTCATCATCCGGGGCGAGCGGGTCCCGACGACGCTGCTTCACGGTGACATCGACACGCTGATCAAGGACGTGCCCGAGCGCATCCTGGTGATGCAGCAGATCCAGTACGCCTGCCTCGACGCCTCGGGGAAGCCGAAGACCAATCCCGACGGCACCTATTACTGCGGTCCGGACGACGTCGGCGTGATCGAGAACTACAACGTGTTCGGCCCCCGGGACTGGGGCAACTCGGGCCGCTACACCTCGCTCAACGGCGAGGTCCTGCCCACGTTCGAGGCACGGCAAGGGCAGGTCGAACGCTGGCGGATGATCCATGCGGGCGTGCGCGATACCATCTCGCTGCAGTTCGCCAGGCTCAGGCCCGATGCCGGCATCCTGGCGACGCTCGGGCCCGATCAGGCGCGCAAGTTCATCAGCCGGTCGTGCACGGCGGACTACCTCACCTACAACCTGATCGCGGCCGACGGCCTCACCCTCGACGCCGCCCAGCAGAAGGACCTCACGGTCTTCCAGCCTGGCTATCGCTTCGACGCGCTGGTCGTGTTCCCCGAGCCCGGCACATATTGCGTGATCGACGCCGCCTCGCCCAACGCCGGGTCGATCAACGCGGAGGGACAGGCGGTCGGCCCGCGGCTGATGGGCTATGTGACGGTCGCGCCGGGCGAGGCCGTGGGGCCGGACGTGACGGCCTACCTCACCCGGCAACTGGTCGGCTACGCCGAGGCCAACATGCCCGCCGATGTGAAGGCCGGCGTGATCGCCGACCTGAACGCGGGGCTCCGGCTCACGCAATTCACGCCGCACCCGACGATCGAGGCGAGCGAAGTGACCGGCACCCAGGAGCTGACCTTCTACATCGACGTCGGCAATTCGGACGGGACCCAGTTCGAGGTCGCCAACACGCTCAACACCGCCGACGCACGGCCTTACGACCCCGATCGGATCGACCGCGAGCTCACGCTCGGCGGGGTCGACGAATGGACGATGCAGTCGCACTTCGTCAGCCACCCGTTCCACATCCACGTCAATCCGTTCCAGATCGTCGAGATCCTCGACCCGAGCGGCAAGGACGTGAGCGCGCCCGGCGCGATCGACAGCGCGGACGGCACCGTCGATCCGCAATATGCCGGGCTGAAGGGCGTGTGGAAGGACACGCTGTGGATCAAGAGCCTGGTCAACACGCCGGGACCGCCGCCACCGAACACCATCTACACGATCAGGGTGCGGACCCGCTACGAGCGCTACATCGGCGAATTCGTGCTCCACTGCCACATCCTCGATCACGAGGATCAGGGCATGATGCAGAACGTCGCGGTGGTCCTGCCCGACGGCAGCGTGGCCGGCAGTGCCGCGGCCGAAGCGCCGAACCAGCCTCACAGCGGCGCCCATGGCCACTGAAGCACCGGCGGCCGCGAGTGAAGCGGCCGCCGTGAGCGCTATTTGACCCGGTCCCTGGCCACCGCCGAGTAAGCCCGGCCGAGCAGCTCGATCAGCTGGCACAGCTCGCTGCTGCTGAGCTCGTCGCGGATCGGCGTCTCCTGCGCGACCTGCACGGCGACCATCTCGTGCAGCTGGGCCTCGCCGGCGCTCGTCAGGCTTAGCTTGTTGCGCCGACGGTCTCCGGGCCACTGGCTGCGCGTCGCGAGCCCGACGCGCTCGAGCTCGTCGAGTATCGACACGACACCGGACTGGGACATGCCGGTGGCGCGCGACAGGTCCGCTTGCGAGCAGTTCGGGTTCGCATGGATGAGCGTCAGCAGCGACAACGAGCCGGCTGGCAAACCGAACGGCGCGAGCGCCTCGAGCGAGCGGCTGGTCAGGGCGTTCGAGAGCAAGAGAGCGGTCGGTCCGACACTCTCGTCGAAGAGGCCCCAGCTCAGCTGCCGGCCGCGGGAGTTTTCAGGTGCGGCGGTTTCGCCTGTCATGTTCACGTCGTCCTGGGCGCCGGGCCCGCCGCGAGCGCGGGCAGGATTCAGCCAGCGGCGCCGGCTGGCCGGATGCGGCTATTGCCACCATCGCGGTGCGCCAGCAAACACTCATCCCGGGTAGCCCGCAGGATGCTGCCGGCACGGGTGACCGAGAGCGAAACTAGCGGACCCGACGCGCGCGGACCGACCGCTGCCCGGCGTACCGGATCAGGTAGCTGCCCATCGAGGCGCTGGCGATCTCGATGAGCGATCCGGGACGCGGTGGGTCGTAGGCCGCGGGCGCCGCGTCGACGAACTGCCACTGGCTGTCGTCCTCGAGCGTCAGCAGGTAGATCCCCGGCTGGCGCTCGACCGAGCGCGTGACGCGCGCGGAGATCCGCTCGGCCTCGGGTTCAGCGGCGGGTGTGCGCGGCAGCTGGTTGCGGCCGAACGCGGCGTCCGCGCGGTGCTCGCGTTCGGTCGCGGGTGTCGGACCAGGCTGATCCTGCGAGTCCGGTCCGTCGAGCGCGATGCCGTCGTAACAGGTGGTCCTTGCACCGGCGTCGGCCAGCGCCCGGCATGCGCGCATGTGCTCCGCCAGCCCGCGATCGGTCTGTGCGTGACCGGCTGCAGGCGCGAGCGCGACGAGCATGGCAGCGATGGGTGTCGGGAACCGCGGGAACGTCATCATCTCTGGTCCTAGCTCGTGGCATGGTGGCGGCAGGCCAGGGAGCGCGGCCTGCCGCCACGCGGTCGCCCGGGGGCACGCCCCCCGGGCGGCGTGTCAGAAGCTCAGGTTGACGCCGACAAAGAAGCGCCGCCCGAGCACGTCGTAGTTGCCCGCATCGTAACGCCCGCCCGCGAGGCGGCCGTCGCCCGGCACCACCGAGGTGTCGACGGCGATCAGCGGCGGGGCCTTGTCGAACAGGTTGTCGATGCCGAACCGGAAGTTGACGGTGTCGTTGAGCGTGTAGCGGCCGCTCAGGTTGAACACGTCGTAAGCCGGCGCGCCGGTGATCGTGCTGTTGGTGGTCGTCACCGTGGTCACGTGGTCGAGCGCCGGGAAATGCCGCCACTGCAGGCCGAGGTCGAACGCGCCGAGGTTGTAGTTGAGCCGGCTGAACAGCTTCCAGCGATACGAGCCCGCCTGCGTTCCGACCTCGCCGCCGCCGGTCGTGCCGGCATAGTCGGTCAGCGGGATGACGTATTGATCGGGCGTGGTCGAGAATTCGAGCAGGTAGGTGAAATTGCTGTTCAGCGAGATCCGGCCGGGGAGGCCGATCCCCACGTCCGCGAAGCGCACGCCCCAGTCGAACTGCACGTCGATGCCCGAGGTCTCGACGCGCCCGAGGTTCGAGTAGTTGACGGTGATCTGCTGCGTCTCGCCGGTCGTCTGGTCGCGCTGGATCCGCCGGCAGGCGTCGGTCATCGCGAAGTCCGGGTTGAAGATCGGGCTGAAGCACTGGCGGTAGACCGAATCCACTCCCTGCAGCGAGATGCCGTCCTTGAGGGTGACGTTGTAGTAATCGACCGACAGCCGCAGGCCGTCGACCCAGACGTTCTCGAACGGCGACGAGATCACCCCGCCGATCGTGTAGACGTAGGCGGTCTCCTCCTGCAGCTCGCTCGCCCCCGCCGACAGCGAGGTGACGAAGGCGCCGCCCTGGCCCGTCGGGTAGACGCGACCGTCGCGGTAGAACTGCGCTGCGCCCGCCGAGCCCATCATCTGCCGGCAGAGCGCCTCGACCTGGGCCGCGTTGGCGGCGTTGGCCGCGGAATTGGCCGAGTAGTTGCCGTAGCCGAACGGGGAGACCGTGTTGCCGCGCGAGCAGGGATCCCCGTCGTTGCCGTTGACCAGCGTCTGCGTGCGCGCGGTGAACACCTCGCCGAGGTTGGGGGCACGGCTCGCCTTCTGGTAGCCGCCGCGGAAGCGGAGCCATTCGACGGGCGCCCATTCGCCGTTGATCTTGTAGGTCGGGCTGGTGCCGATCGTGCTGTAGTCGGACAAGCGGTAGCCGAGCTCGAGGTTGAACTCGCGGGCGAACGGGAGATCGGCCAGCACCGGGACGAGCAGCTCGCCATAGGCCTCCTTGACGGTGATCGATCCTTCGGTGCTCGCCTGCGGGAAGATGCCGTTGACCGTTTCGAAGAAGGTCGAGCCTTCGACCGACGAGCTGTCGGCATGGAAGCGCAGCGAGTTGGTGCGGATCGCGGCGCCGGCGGCGAAGCGCAGGTCGCCGTAGGGCAGCGCGAACAGGCCGCCCTGCAGGTTCGCCTCGGCGTACTTCTGCTTGAGGCGGTTCTCGACCTGGGCATCGATGCGCACCGCGAGCCCGCAGTCTTCGCTGTATTCCTGCGCGGTGTTGAACGGGCTGATGCCGGTGGTGCAGCTCGCCGTCGCGCCGTTGCGGTTGGCCCCCGGCGGAACCGAGTTGCCCTGGGTGTGGAAGTTGCGGCCGTAGTTCGGCGCCTGGACGATGGTGCGGAACTGGTCGGCCGAGAAGAACCCGTACGTGTCGGTCTTCGCCACCGTCTCGCCGTACGAGCCGACGACCTCCCAGGTCAGGTCGGTGCCCGGGATGTCGCCTTCGAACCCGGTCACCAACTGGTAGGTGGTGACGTTGTTGTCGGTGTAGCGCCGGGCGATCGAGGCCGGGACGATGTCCGCCCGCCAGTCGGCGTTGGCGTTCGGCCGGCTGTCGAGCAGCAGCGCGAGCTCGCTGGGAACCGGGAACACCTGCTTGTTCGTGCAGCCGCCGGTCGCAGGGCAGTCGAGGCCGTAGCGGCCGCCCGGCAGGAAGTCGGGGTGGGTGTTGCCGTTTGCCAGCAGCGACGAGGGAATGCCGAAGGTCGCGTTGCCCGCGTAGATGTTGTCGTTGTACGGGATCAGCACGCCGAACGAGCCCAGCGCGACCGTGTTCAGGCCGAGCGTCTTGGTGCGCGTCCTCGCAAAAGTCGCCTGGCTGACGAAGCGGACGTTGTCGGTGATCTCGTACTCGCCCTTGCCGAAGAACGACCAGCGCTGCTGCGGCGTCGAGAGCAGCTCCTCGGTGTTGTTCTGGGCCAGCTGCCCGTTCGCGAGAAGCTTCTGCTCGAGGCCGTCGACCGTGCCTTCGTAGCCGTAGAACAGCGGCACGTACTGGCCGACCGTGGCCGGCGGCACCACCGGGAGGCGGGTCGAGGTGTTGAGGAACAACGAGCCGTCGTCGTTGATGTAGACGGTCGAGGCGCGCGGGATGTTGACCCCTGCCGGTGCCCCCTTGCTCTGGAACAGCGCGTTGAGCGCGGCCTGGCTCGGCTGGTAGTTCGCGGCGGTCCCGCCGGAGGGAACGTGGAAAGCGACCGCGTTCTCGTTGAGGAAGAACTCCGACCCGGCGATGTTGGGGTCCCGGAACAGGTCGCGATACCACGGCCGGTCGACCCGCAGGATCGCTTCGCGCTTGTAGTGCTCCATGCCGAGCATGACGTTCCCGCGGCCGCCGTCGAGATCGGCGCCGACCAGCGTGGCGATGCGGTATTCCTCGCCGTCGCCGCGTTCGGAGATGCCGCCCTGCGCGTCGACCTCGAGCCCGGTGAACCTGTCCTTGAGGATGAAGTTGACAACGCCACCCACCGCATCCGCACCATACGTCGACGACGCGCCGCCGGTGATGACCTCGACCCGCTGCACCGCGGCCGAAGGGATCGAGTTGATGTCCACCACCCCGGTCCCGCTGACCGGCATGCCGCGGCGCCCGTTGATCAGCACAAGGTTCCGGTTGGAGCCGAGCTGCCTCAGGCTGACGGTCGAAATGCCGATCGTGTTGTTGGCGTTGGCTTGGAAGTCACCGGTGTTGAACTGGGTCAGCGCCGGGGTGAATTGCGGCAGCTTGTTGAGGTTGGCCTCGAGATTGATCTGGCTGCTGTCCTCGATGAGCTCGGGCCCGACCGTGACGATCGGGCTGGTCGCGACGAAGTCGCGGCGCGCGATGCGCGATCCGGTGACGATGATGTTGTTGGCCGTGTCCTGGCTCGCCGAGTCCGGTGCCTCGGCCGGGGTGGCGGGGTCCGCGTCGTCCGGACCCGCCGCGGCCTGGGCCCATGCCGGCGCCGATGCGGCGATACCTCCCAGACAGCCGGCCAGAAGCACGGCGCGCACGGATTTCCTGCCTTTGAGCGTCCTCACGATATCCTCCCCTTTGCTTCGCGCGGGCGCTTTCCGGTCGACCGGTGCGGGAGATTGCCCCCTCGCACAGCCACCGCGCCTCGCGACTCAGGTGGGGAATGGATAATTCAGCGATGAACAATGTCGAGTCTAATAATTGCATTGCGAATCAGTCTACAATGAATCATTCAATGCGGAATGATAGATCGGACGGTGCTGCGACATGTGCTGGGCCGAGCCGAGCCCGGCAGGGAGCGGGACGACGGGAGAGGGACCGCAGTGAAATTCGTGACTGCCTTGGCCATCGGCGCTGCGCTTCTTGCGCCCGGCGCCCATGCGCAGCCGGACGCGGTCGATCCGGCCGACTGGCCGCGCTATGCGCGCGACCTCGCCGGCACGCGCTGGTCTCCGCTCGACGAGATCGATACCGGCAACGTCGCCTCGCTCGACGTCGCCTGGACGTTCCGCCTGCGCCCCGAGGGGGGCGCGGGACTGCTCGGCGGGACCGTGCCGCTGGTGATCGACGGGATCATGTACCTGCCGCTCGGCAATGCGGTTGTCGCGCTCGAGGCCGACACCGGCAAGACGCTCTGGCGCCATCCGATAGCGGTCGGAGTCGCGCGGCGGGGCGTCAGCTACTGGCCCGGCGACGGGACCCACGCGCCGCGCCTGTTCTACTCGACCGGCAGCGCGATCACCGCGATTTCGCCGGCGGACGGCAAGGTCGATACCGCCTTTGGCGACAACGGCACCATCCAGATCGACGGGACGCCCTATTCCTATCCGCCGTCGATCTACCGCAACGTCCTGCTGATCGGCGCCAGCACCGCCGAGATGCCGCATGGCCCGTCGGGCAACAGCCGCGCCTACGACGCGCGCACCGGCAAGAAGCTGTGGGAGTTCAACACCGTGCCCCGGCCCGGCGAGGTCGGCCACGAGACCTGGCTCGACGAGGGCTGGAAGGACCGCTCGGGCACCAACATGTGGGTCTGGTACACCACCGCCGATCCCGAGACCGACACGCTGTACATGACGATCGGCAGCCCGAGCCCCAACTATTACGGCGGCGACCGGCCGGGCGCGAACCTGTTCGGCAACTCGCTCGTCGCGGTCGATGCCACGACCGGCCAGTACAAGTGGCATTTCCAGACGATCCACCACGACCTGTGGGACTGGGACCTGCCCGCGCCGCCGGTGCTGCTCGACGTCGTCAAGGACGGCAAGACCATCCCCGCGCTCGCTCTCACCGGCAAGCCGGGGCTGATGTACATCCTCGATCGCCGGACCGGCGAGCCGGTTCACGGGGTCAACGAGCAGATCGTCGCGGCGGGCGACGTTCCGGGCGAATGGTACGCGCCGACGCAGCCGATTCCGGTCAAGCCCGAGCCGCTCAACCGCATGCACTGGCGCCCGGCGGATATGGTCACCGCCGACGACACCACGCCGGAGCATGCGGCTGCCTGCCGTGCGCTGCTCGCATCCTACGGCGGCACCTTCTTCAACTCGGGGCCGTTCACGCCGTTCTTCCTGCACAAGGACGGTGATCCGCCCCGTGCCTCGATCAACCTGCCGCACAACGGCGGTTCGAACTGGGGCGGGAGTGCGGCCGATCCGACGAAGGGCCTGGTCTTCGTCAACGTCAGCGAAAGCGGCAGCATCGGCTGGATCGAACGGCGCAGGGAAGGCGGCGACTACGGCCGCGGGACGCAGGCTTCGGACCAGCTCTACGACCGCGGCAGCCTGACCGGGCCGGGCGCCTACTCGGCCTTCGCCGCGAGCTTCAAGGCCGCCGACGGGCGCAACGTGAGCCTCCCGTGCATCCGCCCCCCGTGGGGCCGCCTGGTCGCGGTCGATGCCAACAGCGGCGAGATCGTCTGGGCCAGTCCGCTCGGGACCACGCCCGAGCTCCCGGAGGGCAAGCGCGACACCGGCGCCAGCAACTTCTCGGGCGGGCCGACCGTGACGGCCGGCGGCCTGGTGTTCATCGGCGCGACCGCCGACCGGATATTCCGCGCGTTCGACGCCGCGACGGGTGCGATCCTGTGGCAGAAGCAGCTCGACTACGCGCCGCTGACCGTGCCGATCACCTATCGCGGCAAGGACGGCCGGCAATACGTCGCGGTGGTCGCGTCCGGCGCGGGAGGACCGGTCGCGCGCGGCCCCGACGGCCGACCCGCCAACAACGAGTCGGTCTACGCCTTCGCATTGCCTCGCTGATACGCCGCACCGGAGACATTAGTTATGCAACGCTTGCCCCCCGCGATCCTCACCGCCGTGGCGCTGGCCTTTGGCACTTGCGCCACGGCGCAGAGCGGCTCGACCACCGCCAGCACGCCGGAAGGGGCCTTGATGCAGGTCGACGGAAACCTCGCCTACAAGCCGGGCGAGCTGACCGAGGCCCAGCTCGAGGCCTCGACCCGCGACTTGTTCGCGCAGAACTCGATGAACGTGTTCCGCCGCTACCCGCGCGAGAAGACCGCGGAGATGGTCAAGTTCTACACCGAGGCGCTCGCGTTGCGCTCGCTCAACCCGATCCAGCTCACCGCGACCCAGCAGATGATCCTGACCGGGGTCGGCAGCGGCCAGGTCAAGCTCTCGGCCGGGCAGCAGGGCAACCGCAAGTACGACCTCTCGGGCGGGATTACCGGCGGCACCGGAATCCGCTTCTTCGCGCTGACTTATCCCGACCGGCAGGCGGTGCTCGACCGCTTCGCCGGGGCCGGCTTCCCGGCGCCCCGGTTCGAGGACCATGGTGACGGCACCGAAACGGCGGTGGTGACCGACCCAGGCGGCTTCCCGATCCAGCTCGTCGTCAGGCCGGGCGCGAAGGACCATTCCGACGATGGCGTCGGCGTCGGCATCGGTGTCTCGGACCTCGAGAGGAGCCGCGCGTTCTACCGCGAGTTCGTCGGTCTCGACGAGCTGCCGCCGGTCGAGGACCGGGCGCTCGGCGTGACCAGGTACCCTTACCGCCACGGCGAGACCACGCTCTACCTCTACAGCGCCTCCGGCCCCGCGCGCGACAACGGCAGCGCGGGCATCCAGTACGTGGTGCGCGACACGCCGATGGTCGAGGCGAAGGCGCGCCACCGCGGCGGCATCGCCGTCGAGACCCCGCTCAACCGCCTCGCCGGCTTCGACCTCGTGACGATCTGGCTCAACGACCCCGACGGGGTCACCAACTACTTCGCCCAGGTCGGCCGCCGTGCCGCCCGGCGCTAGATTGCCGAAAGCATGGCGATGATCTGCAAGACCCTGAGTGCTTCGCTCGCGCTGGCCGTCGCGCTCGCCGCCGCCTTTCCGGCAGTGGCGCAACAGGCCGACCCCACGGTGCTGCCGCCGGTCCCGAAGGACTACCGCCCGACCTTGACTCCGTGGCAGGAGCCAGACCTGCGCGGCACCTGGCCGATCGACCATCTCAACGGCACGCCGATGCAGCGCGATGCCGCGCAGGCCAATCGCGTATTCCTGACCGACGAGGAGTTCGCCGCGCGGGCCCAGCGGATCGATGCCGCGGCTTCGCGCTACGAGAACGAGGACCGGGGCGACCGCCTCGGCCAGGGCCACTGGGTCGAGATGGGCGAGCCGAGCCGGCGCACCTCGCTGCTGGTCTCGCCGGCCGACGGCCGGCTCCCGGAGATGACCCCCGAAGGCAAGCGCCTCGCGGCACTCATGCGCTCGAGCTGGCGCCACGACCAGGCGTTCGACTGGACGACCGATTTCGACAGCTGGGACCGCTGCATCACCCGCGGCATGCCGGCGTCGATGCTGCCGATGCAGTACAACAACGGCATTCGCATCTTCCAGGCCCCGGGCCTGGTCGCCATCCAGCTCGAGATGATCCACGAGGTCCGGCTGATCCCGACCGACGGTCGGCCCGCGCTGCCCGCGCAGATCGGCAACTGGCTCGGCGAGAGCCGCGCGCATTGGGAAGGCGACAACACGCTGGTGATCGAGAGCACCAACTTCCGTCCCGGTCCGTCTGCCACCAATATCGTGACCACGGGCTCGCCGCCCGAGAACGACACGCCGATCAGCTCGGAGGCTCGCATTGTCGAGCGGCTGACGATGACGGGGCCCGACACCATGATCTACGAGGTGACTCACACCGATCCCGTGGTGTTCACCGCGCCGTGGACCGTTCGCCTCGATTGGCAGCGCAACGACGACTACGCGTTCTTCGAGTATGCCTGCCATGAAGGCAACGTGCAGCTCCGCAACTACATCACGGCCTCGCGCGCGCAGCGCAGGCAAGCACCCGGACATTGATCTCCATGGGGACCGTGGTGGGACCCATGACCCGCGACCTTCGCGGCCCGGCAGGCCCGGCCGATCCTCAGGCGGCCTTGCGCCCGGTCCTGGATCGGTTCGACACGGCGGCCGGAACCTGGCCCGCGCCCACGGGACGGCCGAAGTAGTATCCCTGCCCGAGCGGGCAGCCGAGCTCCTGCAACACGCGCCGCTGCTTCTCGGTCTCGATGCCTTCTGCGACGACGGCCACGTCGAGGCCTCGGGCCAGCGCGACCACGGCCGAGACGATCGCGCTGGACTCGGTGTCCCTGGCGACGTTGTCGATGAACGACTTGTCGATCTTCACCACGTCCACCGGAAAGTCGCGCACGTGCGAGAGCGACGAATAGCCGGTGCCGAAGTCGTCGAGCGCGATCCGCACTCCCGCGTCGTGGAGGGTGCTCAGCGCACGACCGACAAACCCCGAGCCGCGCTCGAGGAAGACGTGCTCGGTGACTTCGACCTCGATCAGCGAAGGCGCGATGTCGTGCTCGTGCAAGCGCTGCAGCAGGCGCTCGGCGAAATCGTCGCGCAGGAACTCGGCTGGTGCGGCGTTGATCGCGATGCGGCCCACCGGCAGGTCCTCGCGCAGCCAGCCGCGCAAGTCGGCAAGGACGCGTGCCTGCACGAGGCCACCGATCTTGGAGGCGAGCTCGTAGTCCCGGAAGGCCTCGGCGACGGTGTCGGGCGACTGGAGGCCGCGTATCCCGTGATGCCACCGCAGCAGCGCCTCGAACCCGACGATCCGGCCGGTCGAAAGGTCGACCTTGGGCTGGTAGTGCGGCTCGACCGAGCTGTCGAATGCCGCGGACCGGGCGAGGGCCAGCTGCGAGGCGACCACGAGGGCTTCCTCGAGCATCGTGTGGTTGAACATGCAGGTGCCGCCGCGGCCGCTGTCCTTGAGCGCGTAGAGCGCAATGTCGGCGTGCTTGAACAGCTCGTGGGCATTGTCGGCATCCGCCGGAAACTCGGCCCCGCCGATGCTGGCGCAGGCTTCCATGCTGCGGTGTCCCAACGCAACCGGGCGCTTCAGGCGCTGGAGGACGGCCTCGCCGAGCCGCGGCAGGTCGAGCTCCCCTTCGGCACTTTCGACGAGGATCGCAAACTCGTCGCCGCCGAGCCGGGCGACGAGATCGTTCGATCGCACGCTCCCGGTCAGGCGAGCGCCGATCTCCTGCAGCAGGACGTCGCCAGCGGGGTGACCGAAGCTGTCGTTCACATGCTTGAAGTGGTCGAGGTCGAGGAGCAACAGTCCCACTTTGCCGCCGTTCTGCATCGCGCGGATCGTCGCGGCCTGCAGGCGTGCCTCGAACACCCTCCGGTTGGGCAGTCCCGTGAGCGCGTCGTGCTCGCTCGCCCACTTCAGCTGCTCCGCGGTCAGTTGCTGCTGCGTGATGTCTTCGGCGACGACGATCGAGCTCTCGATCTCTCCGCCCGCCGAGAGCACGAAGGACACGCTGACCCGGCACCACACGGTCGACCCGTCCGGGCGCAGATAGCGTTTCACGATCTGGAACGGCTCGCCTTTCGCGCTGTGCTCGCGAAGGAGCGGTCTGTTCCAGTCGAGATCGGCGGGATGCGTGAAGTCCATCACGTCGCGGCCGATGATCTGGTCTTCGCTGCGCCCGAGAATGTCGCAGAAGCGACCGTTGATCAGCCGCGCGCGACGATCGCTCCCGCTCTCGAGGATGCCGACGAGTGCCTGGGAGAAGATGTTGGAGAGCTTGGCCTCGCGCCGCTGGACCGCCTCGACCGCCCGGTGCTGCTCGGTGACGTCCCTCATCGCCACGATCATGCGGAGCGGCTTTCCGGCGGCATCGCGCTGGACCACGCCCGCCTGCCGGACATCGGCATAGCAGCCGTCCGACCGCTTGAGGCGGCATCCCCACTCGTGCCGCGTGCCGCTTTCGAGGCACCTCTGGATCTCGGCCGAGACGCGCTCGCGGTCGTCGGGGTGAATCTGCGAGATGCACCAGTCGTGCGTCTTCGGCACGCCCTCACCGAGGCCGGGCTCGTGTTGTAGCGCTTCGCGCCAGACGATCTCGCCTGTCTCGAGATTCCAGTCGAGCACGAGATCCGCCGCGCCCGAGGCCGCCAGCCGGTATCGTTCCTCCGCGCGGCGCAGCTCCTCCTTGTCCCGCATGCGCGCGTTGATGTCACGGAACCACACCGCGATTCCGCCGCTCGCCAACGGCGAGACGCTGATTTCGTACCAAGTCTCGAGCGGGTCGTAGTAGACGTCGAAGCGGTCCGGCCGCCGGCTGCGCATCGCCTCGCGGTACCGCCTTTCGACGTCCGTTCCGACGAGCTTGGGGAACTGGCCCCACAGCGTGAGCCCGAGGAGGTCCCTCCCGTCGGCGATCTCGTCGCGCGCCTGATCGTTCAGGTAGGAGAAGCGCCAGTTGCAATCGACGGCGAAGACGCAATCGCTCGCGAGATCCAGCAGTTCGTCGGCCGAGTGGAACTGCCGGGTCTCGCGGTTCGGCGGGGTGGGCCCGCTGCTGCGGGTCGGGGTCTCGCGTCGCCGCAATGCCGCCAAAGGCGCTCGTCGTGCCACCAGGCCGCTCCAATGTGCTGCTGCTGAACGCGTCGCCGTGAAGTCCCGTGACGTCGAGACGACGACAAACGTATCGCGCAGTCCCGATCCTTGCCGTCGAAAGGTAACGCGATGTCGAAGGCGCGGTTAGGTGCGGCTACCTAAGGCCCTCCGCTCGGCTGGGCAGCCGAGCCTTGCGAGCGACATGGAACCGCCGATAACGACGCGTCCAATCGGGCAGGGGAGGGGCCGCTCACGACCAGGCCAGGCGCGGCGTGCGGGCGGCCCGCGTCTCGTCGAGACGGCGGCGCGGTGCGTGGCGTGGGCAGGCCTTGAGCGTCATGTCGCCGCGACGGGCGCGTTCGGCGAGGTGCAGCATCGCCTCCGCGAACTGGTCGAGCGCGGCCTTGCTTTCGGTCTCGGTCGGCTCGACCAGCATCGCGCCGTGCACGACGAGCGGGAAATAGACCGTCATCGGGTGGAACCCCTCGTCGATCAGCGCCTTGGCAAGGTCGAGCGTCGACAGCCCCTCGGCAAACCCGCGGTCGCTGAACAGCGCCTCGTGCATGCACGGGCCCGAAGCGGCGAAGGGCGCGTCGAGCGCGTGCTCGAGCCGGCGCAGCAGGTAGTTGGCGTTGAGCACGGCATCGCCCGACACCTGCCGCAGCCCGTCGGCACCGTGGCTGAGGATGTAGGCGAGCGCGCGGGTGAACATGCCCATCTGGCCGTGGAAGGCGGTCATGCGGCCGAAGCTCCGGCTATGTCCGTGCGCGACTGTCTCCTCCTCGACCAGCCGGAACGTGCCTTCGGCGGTCTGCTCGACGAACGGCAGCGGGGCGAAGGGCGCCAGCGCCTCGGAGAAGACCACGGGCCCCGCGCCGGGTCCGCCGCCGCCGTGCGGGGTCGAGAAGGTCTTGTGCAGGTTGATGTGCATCGCGTCGATGCCGAGATCGCCCGGCCGCACCCGGCCGACGATCGCGTTGAAGTTGGCACCGTCGCAGTAGACGAACCCGCCGGCGGCGTGGACCGCGTCCGAGATCGTCTTCATGTCGCGCTCGAACAGCCCGCACGTGTTGGGGTTGGTGATCATCACCGCGGCGACGTCGGGCCCAAGTCGTGCCTCGAGAGCGGCCACGTCGACACGCCCCGCCGGAGTCGCCGGGATCGTATCGACCGCGTAGCCCGCGAAGGCGGCGGTAGCCGGGTTGGTGCCGTGCGCACTCTCGGGCACGAGGATGACCTTGCGATCCCCGTCGCCTCTGGCCTCCAGCGCGGCACGGATCGCCAGAATGCCGCACAGCTCGCCGTGCGCCCCGGCCTTGGGGCTCATCGCGACCGTGTGCATCCCGGTCAACGTGACCAGCCAATGCCCGAGCTGGTGGATCACCTCGAGCGCGCCCTGGACGGTATCGATCGGCGCGAGCGGGTGGAGGTCGGCGAAGCCCGGCAGGCGCGCGACCTTCTCGTTGAGCCGCGGGTTGTGCTTCATGGTACACGAGCCGAGCGGGAAGAGCCCTAGGTCGATCGCATAGTTCTGGCGCGAGAGGCGCGTGTAGTGGCGCACGGTCTCGGGCTCGGACAGGCCCGGCAGGCCGATCGGTTCGGTGCGCGCGAGCGCGCCGAGGCGCGTTCCCGCAACCGCCGGTGCCGTCACGTCCACGCCGGTGGTTTCGCCGGTGCCGATCTCGAAGATCAGCGGCTCCTCGAGCATCAGCCCGCGGTTGCCGGTCGAGGTGGTGGTGGCCGGGGCTTCGGCCGGATCCATGGCTGGGCGCCATCCGCCCGGGTTGATCGTCATGCGAGGACCTCCTCGAGCGCTACGGCATAGGCTTCCACGTCTTCGGGCGTGACCGTCTCGGTGACCGCCACCACGAGCCCGTTCTCCCGGCCGTCGCCGTCGGGGTAGAGCCGGCCGAGCGACACGCCGGCGAGCACTCCCCGCTCGGCGAGTGCGCGAACGACGGGACGGGTCTCGCGCGGCAGGCGCAGCGTGAACTCGTTGAAGAATGCCGGCGTGACCAGCTCGACCCCGGGCACGCGCGACAGCCGCTCGGCCGCGGCGCAGGCGAGCGCATGGTTGGCTTCGGCCAGCGCGCGCAGGCCCTTTTCGCCGAGCAGCGTCATGTGGACCGAGAAGGCGAGGGCGCAGAGGCCCGAGTTGGTGCAGATGTTCGAAGTCGCCTTCTCGCGCCGGATGTGCTGCTCGCGCGTCGACAGCGTCAGCACAAACCCGCGCCGGCCCTGGGCGTCGACGGTCTCGCCGCAGAGCCGCCCGGGCATCTGGCGGACGAACTTCTCGCGCGTCGCGAACAGGCCGAGGTAGGGGCCGCCGAACTGCAGCCCGACGCCGAGCGCCTGGCCTTCGCCGACGACCACGTCGGCGCCCATCTCGCCCGGGCTGCGGATCGCGCCGAGCGCGACGGGCTCGGTCACCACCGCCACGAGCAGCGCGCCCCGCGCATGCGCGGCTTCGGCGAGCGGCGCGAGATCGACGATGCGCCCGAAGATGTCCGGATACTGCACCACGACGCAGCTCGTGTCGTCGCCGATCGCCGCGGCGAGCGCCTCGATGTCGGTCTGTGCCGACAGGCTCGGCAGGGCATAGCGCACCTCATCTTCGGTGAAGCGCGCGAGCGTTTCGATCACCGAGACGTAGTGTGGATGGAGCCCCGACGAGACCAGTGCCACCGTGCGCCGGGTGATGCGCCGCGCCATCGAGACCGCTTCCCAGCAGGCGGTCGACCCGTCGTACATCGAGGCGTTGGCGACCTCGCAGCCGTAGAGGCGCGCGACTTGCGTCTGGAACTCGAACAGGACCTGCAGCGTGCCCTGCGCGATCTCGGGCTGGTACGGCGTGTACGAGGTCAGGAACTCGCCGCGCTGGATCAGGTGGTCGACGCTAGCGGGCACGTGGTGGCGGTAGGCGCCCGCGCCGAGGAAGAACGGCGCCGCACCCGCGGCAAGGTTCTTGCCGGCGAGCGCCGCCATGTGCCGTTCGACCGCCATCTCGCTCGCATGGCCCGGCAGGCCGGCGATCGGCCCGGCCAGCCGCGCTGCCTCGGGCACGTCGGCGAACAAGTCGTCGACCGACCCGACGCCGATGACCTCGAGCATCGCCGAACGATCGGCATCGGTCAGGGGAAGATAGCGCATGGTCGCTCCGTTTCAGGCCAGCGAGTCGACGAAGGCGCGGTAGGCGGCCTCGTCCATCAGGCCGTCGAGCTCGCTCGTGTCGGCAACGGTCGCCTTGAAGAACCAGCCGGCGCCCTCGGCGTCGGCGTTGACCAGCGCGGGGTCGTCCTCGATTGCGCCGTTGCCCTCGGTCACGGTGCCGCTGATCGGCGAATAGACATCGCTCGCCGCCTTGACCGATTCCACCACCGCGGCCTCCTTGCCCTTGGCCAGGACGGCGCCGGGCTTGGGCACCTCGACGAACACGATGTCGCCGAGCTGCGACTGCGCATGATCGGTGATGCCGACCGTGGCGGTATCGCCATCGACGTCGATCCATTCATGCTCTTCGGTGAAATAGCGGGTCATCGGCCGGCTCCTTGGCGGTGGTAGCGATGGGGGACGAACGGCAGCGGCACGACACGCGCGTCGAGCATGCGGCCACGGACTTCGATCGATAGCGCGGTGCCGGGCGCGGCATGCGCGGCGTCGACGTAAGCCATCGCGATCGGATGGCCGAGCGTGGGCGAGAAGCCGCCCGAGGTCACCCGGCCGATGGCGGCATCCCCGGCGAGGACCGGCGCACCCTCGCGCGCCGGGAGCCGGCCTTCGAGCGACAAGCCGACCCGACGCTGCACTGCTCCCTCGGCAAGCACCGCGGCGATGCGTGCGTGCCCGGGAAAGCCGCCTTGCTCGCGGCGCCGCCTGGCGATGGCCCAGGCCAGCCCGGCGCTCACCGGATCGATCGAGGAATCGAGGTCGTGCCCATAGAGCGGCAGCCCCGCCTCGAGTCGCAGCGAATCCCGCGCCCCGAGTCCGACCGGGCGGACTTCGGGTTCCGTGCAGAGCAAGTCGGCGATCCGTGTGGCCTCGCTGGCGGGAATCGAGATCTCGAACCCGTCCTCCCCGGTGTAGCCGGTGCGGCTGATCCAGGCCTCGGTCCCGTCGACTTCGAACGGCCCGCCGCGCATGAAGGTCAGCGCATCCAGCGGCCAGCGCCCGCGCGTATGCCGCTCGAGCACGGCGAAGGCCTGTGGTCCCTGGAGCGCGAGCAGGGCCTGGTCCTGCCGATGGTCGAGCGTCACCCCCGGCGGCAGGCGCTCGCGCATCCAGGCAATGTCGGCCTGCTTGGTCGCGCCGTTGACGACCACGAAGAATCCTTGCCGCCAGCGCGCGACGATCAGGTCGTCGAGGATCCCGCCGGTCTCGTCGAGCAGCAGCGAGTAGCGCAGCGCTCCGAGGTCGAGCGTGGCGAGATCGATCGGCAGCAACGCCTCGAGCGCAGCCTCCGCCCCTTGGCCGGACACGAACAATTGGCCCATGTGCGACACGTCGAACAGGCCGGCATGCTCGCGGGTCCACTGGTGCTCGGCGACGATGCCGTCATACTGGATCGGCATCGCATAACCCGCGAAGGGTACCATTCGCGCACCGCGCGCGCGGTGCCACGCCCCGAGCGGCAGCTCGCGTGGCACGACATCTGAGTCCTCGGAGCCCATCGGCTTGCTCCCGACATGGGCCGGCAACACCCGCCACGGGCATCTTGACCGGCACCCCCTCTGTCGGGAAACCTGAGAGCGTGGGCGGCGCCTGGCGGCGCGCGCTTACCCCTTCGGTGGGACGACGTCGCCGCCGTCCGCTTTCCAGAGCGTTCATCCCCCGGCACGGTCCTTTTGCCTGAGAGTTTCCGGGGCGGTTGCTCCTTCGGCCACCCCGGCCGGGCGGCCGGGGTTCTCTCCCGTGGCAGGGCCCGGAGCCTCGCGACTCCGGTGAACGCGCCGAGTATGGCGCAACAATCGTGCTTCGCCAAGCAAGTCGGGTCGGGCCGCGGCGTGTGCTGGTCCGGTGGTCCCAGCACGCGCGCTGTTTCGGCCGCCTACCGCGCTACGTCGACCCGAGCATGCGGCGAAACTTGAAGTCGCCTTCGTGCTCGTATTCGACGCGGATCCCGCGCCGGTGCCTGCGGGCGACCCATTCCGAAATCAGCTCGGCGCAAGTGTGGTCGAGGCAGGCGAGGTCCTTGAAGCGGATGCGCACGTGGCGGTCGTCGGGTATCGCGTCGAGCTGGCTGGCGAGCCGCGGCAGGTTGAGGCAGGTCGCCGCGCCCGACACCTCGACCTCCGCGACCTCCCCGGCGCTCCGGTGCCTCAGGCCGAGCTTGAGGTTGCGGGCGTGGGGCACGAGCTCCAGCAGCGAGAAGACCAGGCCGACGATGACCCCGGTCAGGAGGTCGGTGGTCACCACCATGACGAAAGTCAGCGCCCACACGGCCACCGGGAACGGGCCGTACTGGTGGAACAGGTGCCGCGCATGCGCGAGGCTGACGAGGCGCCACCCGGTCACGACGAGGACGCCGGCGAGGGCCGCGGTCGGCATCTCGCGCAGCAGCCACGGCAGCAGCACGATGAAGCCGAGGATCCACAGGCCGTGGAGAATGGCCGACAGCCGCGTTACCGCGCCCGCCTGGACGTTGGCCGAGCTGCGCACGATGACCCCGGTCATCGGCAATCCGCCGAGGAATCCGCAAGCCATGTTGCCGACGCCTTGCGCGACGAGCTCCTTGTTGTAGCGCGTCCGCGGGCCGTCGTGCATGCGGTCGACCGCCGCCGCCGACAGCAGCGTCTCGGCGCTGGCGACGAAGGCGATGATAGCCGCGCTGATGAGGATCGGTGCTTCGCCGAGGCGCGAAAGGTCGGCCCATCCGGGCATCCTCAGCGCGTCGCCGATCGATTCGGGGACCATGACCCGCTTCACCTCGGGATCGAGCACGACCGCGAGCAGGGTCGCCACCACAACGCCGACCAGGGCGCCGGGGACGAGCCGCAATTGCCGCGGCCGCCAACGTTCCCACGCGAGGAAGGCGACGATCGTCACACCGCCGAGCGCAAGCGCGGCTTCCATCGATCCCATGCCGCCCGGCGAGAGCTCGAAGAAGGCGCCGGGAATGGCCACGAGGTTGGCGAGGCCGCTCGGCAGCGGGGTGCGGTCGAGCAAGACGTGGACCTGGCTCAGGACGATCAGCAGGCCGATGCCCGCGAGCATGCCGTGCACGACGGCCGGCGATATCGAGCGGAACCAGTGCCCGATGCGAAGCGCGCCCGCGGCGATCTGCAGCGCCCCGGCGAGCAGGATGATGAGCCCCAGCGCTGCGACGCCCTGCTCCTGCACGATCTCGAACACGAGCACTGCGAGACCCGCGGCCGGCCCGCTCACCTGCAGCGGCGAGCCAGAAAGCAGCCCGACCAGCACGCCGCCGACGATACCGGTCACGAGGCCCGCTTCGGGCGGGAGTCCGGAGGCGATCGCGATCCCCATGCACAGCGGCAGCGCGACGAGGAAGACGACGAGCGAGGCGATGAAGTCGCGGCCCAGGCTGGCGGGCAGCCAGCGCGGAACGGCACGGGTCAAGGGCGAAGCGGGGGAACTCATTGCGCGGCCGCCCAGCGGGTCTCTGGCGCTGCTGCTTCGCGTGCCGAGATGGCGACCGGCAAGGGGGCATTGCCGGTGACCGCCTCGAACCGCCCGCTCGCGCCGTCGAGCGCCCAGATCGTGCCGTTCTCGATCTCGAAGAACCAGCCGTGGATCGAGAGCTCGCCCTGCGCGAGCGCGGCCGCGACCGAGGGGTGGGTCCGCAGGTGGTGGATCTGCGTGACCACGTTCTCCATGGCCAGCGCGCGGACCTTCGCGGTCTCCTCGAGCGAGGGGTAGGCGGCGCTCACGACGCACTCGGCGGCGTGCGCGTGGCGCAGCCACGTCGCCACGTTGGGCATCTCGGCCAGCTTTTCCGGATGGAGGAAGGCCTTCATCGCGCCGCAGTCGGAGTGTCCGCAGACGACGATGTCGCGCACCTTGAGCGCCATCACCGCGTACTCGACTGCCGACGAGACGCCGCCGTTGGCCTGCGAGAAGGGCGGGACGATGTTGCCGGCGTTGCGGCACACGAACAGGTCTCCGGGGCGGGCCTGGGTGATCAGCTCGGGCACCACGCGCGAATCCGCGCAGGAGATCATCAGGGCCTTGGGCTCCTGACCTTGGCGCGCGAGGCTTTGGTAGAGGGCACTTTCGCGCTCGAAGATCTCGCCGCGGAAGCGGCCTGCGCGATCGAGGATGTTGTCCACGTCTGTCCTTTCCGGAAAAACCGCGCCCCTCCCGGCCCACTTGGGACGGGGCGAGGGCGATGCCGGAGGAAATAGGGACTTGGCTTTGCTGCCGTGCAGCCGAAGCATTTCAAAGTGTTGCGATCGGAGTCCCCGTGCGCGGAAAGAACATTTCCGCTCTCAGCCCGGAAGGCTCGCGCTGGCCCAGCCTGAGCTCGCCGCCTTCGCGTTGCACGATGTCGTGGACGATCGACAGGCCGAGGCCCATGCCCTCGGTGTTGCGGGGCCGGGCGAACTCGAGCCGGCGGAACGGCTCGAGCGCCTCGGCGCGCTGCTCGGCCGGGATGCCCGGTCCGTCGTCCTCGACGGCGAGGTGGATGCCCGCGTCGGACGTGCTGAGCGCGATGCAAGCGCGATCGCCATAATGCAGCGCGTTGTCGACGAGGTTGCCGATCGCGCGCTTGAGACGCAACGGACACATCCGCACGTGAAGCGAATCCGGACCGACATACTCGACCGGGCGGCCGAGGTCGGCGGCATCGTCGGCGACGGTCATCGCCAGCGCGGCGAGATCGATGTTGCTCGGTTCCTCCGCGTCGGTGACGCCGGCGAGGTAGGCGAGCACCGAATCGAGCATTCGCTCCATCTCGTGGATGTCCTTGTCGATCGCCGCCTGCAGCATCTCGTCGTCGATCTGCTCCGACCGCAGTCGCAGCCGGGCGAGCGGCGTCCGCAAGTCGTGGCTCATCGCCGCCAGCGCGCGGGTCCTGCTGGCGATCAGGTCGGCGACGCGCATCTGCATGGCGTTGAACGCGCGGGCGAGCGCGCGCAGGTCCTGCGGCCCCCGCTCGGTCAGCAGCACCGGCTGGCCATGACCCGCCGCGTCGGCCGCGTCGGCGAGGTGGCGCAGCGGCGAGCCGAGCGCGCGGATGACCAGCGCGGCCGCCGCGAGCACCCCGAAGATGAGCAGGCCGAGCGACAGGGACGAGAGATAGAAGCTCTCCCAGCGGCTGCGGATGTAGGTCGCGAACCGCACGTAGCTGCCGTCCGCGAGCCGGACCGAGCCGATGATGCGCTGGTCGTTGCCGGGCTCGAACGCGAGGCGGATCTCGCGCTCCGCCAGCTGGCCCTCCCAGCCGGTCATGATCGCGTGCACTTCGCGCAGCTCGCTGCGATGGGACCGCTGGTCCGCCACGGGCACCGCGCGCCAGTCGATCTGGACGTGGTCCGACGACAGCTGGCCGACCAGCGCGCCGCGCTCGCGCGGCGACGCGCTCGCCAGCACCCGGTCGGCGACGACGAGCTGCTCGGCGAGGTTGCGTGCGCTTTCCTCGCGCGAGGCCGAGGTGTCGAAATACTGGTACAGGAACGCGCTGCCGAGGAACTCGAGCGCGATCGCCGTCAGGAGCACGGCCATCACGCGCCCCATGAGGCCGTCCGGCCAGATGTGACCGCGGGTCAAGCGCGCTCGACGCTCGCCGCGAACATGTATCCGGTGCCGCGCATGGTGCGGATGAGCGCGGCGCCTCCTTCAGCCTGCGCGAGCTTGCGGCGAAGCCGGCTGACGAGGACATCGATGCTTCGGTCCGACGCGTCGCCAAGGCGTGTGCGGGACAATTCCAGCAGCCGTTCGCGGCCGATCACGCGCTGCGGATTGTCAAGCAGGACGACCAGCAACCCGTATTCGGCGCCGGACAGCTCGACCCGCGCGCCGTGCGGGGAGGTCAGCTCATGCTTGCGCAAGTCGAGCTCCCATCCGGCAAAGCGCAGCAGGCCTTGCAGGCTCGGGGGCTGCAGCCAGTCGGGCTCGCGGCGGCGGAGCACCGCACGAATGCGCGCGATGAGCTCCTTGGTGCTGAACGGCTTGGGCACGTAGTCGTCGGCCCCGAGCTCGAGCCCCAGCACCCGGTCGGTCTCCTCGGTGCGTGCGCTGAGGATGATGATCGGGACCGTGCTGTCGCGCCGGATCGTGCGGCAGATGTCCAGCCCGCTGGTGCCGGGCAGCATGACGTCGAGCAGCACGAGGTCGACCGGGACCTCTTCGAGCGCCTTCCAGGCTTCCGGGGCGGACTGCGCCGGCATGGTCTTGAACCCGTGCTCCTGCAGCCGGCGGCCGAGCAGCACGCGCAGCTGCGGATCGTCCTCGACGATCAGGATAGTTTGCTGATGCGTGGAAACGCCGCTGCTCAGGCTCTGGAAATTCATCGGTACCTTCGGCTCCGCGCCAGCACGCGGCCAGGCCGTCGTATAGGGGGTTTGTGGCATCGCGGCTACCCTCGGGCGGCGGCGCGAGGCCTTTGCGCCTCGCCGGCACGGTGCCGGCGAGATCGGTTCTGGTCGGCCGCCGGGTCAGCGCGACGCCTGCCGCCCCAGCGCCGCGAAGCTCGCCATTTCCGCCTGCAGCTTGGCCTCGTCGCGCGCGGCCGCCGCCGCTAGGAGGGCGCGTATCCGATCGGAATTGCCGTCGAGGATGGCGGCCTGATTGCGCGCGAAATAGGCGCAATGGCCCGGTTGTGAGCCCCTCGCGACCATCGGCTCGCCGACGGTGCGCGTCAGGGCCTCGATCGCGCGGCCGGAGGCATCGGCGGACCGGCGTTCGACCGAGACTTCGGCCCGCCAGAGGCAGGCCGCCGCACCGCGCGGGCCCACCCCGCTCTGGCGCAGGGTCATCGTGGTCTTGGGTTCGTACGTGACCGATAGCGTCGTCCCATCGTGCACGACCGAGGTCTCGTGGGCGAGTCCCGCGGCGGCCGGGGACGCAAGCAATGCACCCGAAAGGACGAACAACGACAGGGACTTCATCTGGGGACTCCCGCAAGGATCGGCAGGCGATCTGGAACGAGCGCGTCGGATAGCGGGCCCGTGTTTCCGGTCGCTCACCGAAGTGTGACAAAGCATTGCGGCGCCGTGGACGGCCGCGTTTGCGCGATGCCTCGCGCCGGCAACACTTTGTCACGACTGCGAAAACCGGCAGCATCACTCACGGGATATCAGGACCTGGTCCCGGCGGACGTTCGAGCAGCCCTTCCCCCCGGGCTGGAACCAGCGCGCGGCGCCCGGACGCAGGAGGAACATTCTCGAACTGTGAGGGTGTTCCATGAAGATACCGATTGTTCTCGCAGCCCTGGCGGCTGCCACTCCCGTATTCGCCCAGGAAGCCCCTCCGGGCGAATTCCAGGCGGCCGCCAGCGCTGCGCTCGTCAGCGACTATCGCTTTCGGGGCGTGTCGCAGACCGATAAGCAGATGGCCGTGCAGGCCGGCATGTCCGTGACCCACGAAAGCGGCGCCTATGTGGGCGTCTGGGGCTCCAATCTCGCCGGCTGGGGGACCTTCGGCGGTGCCAACATGGAGCTCGACCTCTACGGTGGCTACGCTGTCGAGGTTGGCGGGATGAAGGTCGACCTGGGCCTGACCTGGTACATGTATCCGGGTGGCGCGGACGCGACCGATTTTGCCGAGCCCTATGTCAAGCTGAGCACCACGCTCGGCCCGGCGCATGTGCTGGCAGGCCTCGCCTATGCGCCGAAGCAGGAAGCGCTCGGCAATTTCTCGAACACGCCGCAAAGCCGCGGACAGAGCGAGGCAACCTCTACCTGTGGACCGACGCGAGCGCGGGCATGCCCGGCACTCCGCTCACCCTGAAAGCGCACATCGGCCACTCCCGGGGCAATCCGGGCCTGGGCCCCAACGGCACCAGCCTTTCGCCGACCGGCGCGTACTGGGACTGGTCGCTCGGCGGCGAAGCCGTGGTCGGGCCGCTGACGCTCGGGGCGAGCTACGTCGACACCGACATCTCGCGCGCCGACGCCGCGTATCTCCTTCCCAACTTCTCGTCGTCGAAGGACGGCTCGACGATAGCCGGGGCAACGGTGGTCTTCTCGGTGACTGCCGCCTTCTGACCCGGGGCCGGGAGCGCCATTGGCGGCGCTCCCGGCCCGTTGCAGCGTGGCAACGTTTTGTCACACGCGCGAACCGACCGGGACATCGTGACAGGCTAGGCGAGGTACCACGGCAATCGTGCCGGGATCATCAGGACTGAACCGTGATCGGCAAAACCGGGCTGGCTTTCCTTGCTGTCGTCGTCCCCATGGTCGCTGCGCCGGCGATCGCCCGCGAGCGCTTGCCGCGCGACCTCGCACGGCTTTCGCCGAGTGATTTCGCGAGCAGGGTCCGCGTCGTCGACGACGGGCTCAAGCCGACGATCGTTCTCTCATCGCGCGACGGTTACAAGCGCAGCCGGTCGATCGGCGGCGCGCGTGCGCAAGACGTCCATCTCGAGGTCCTGATCGATCGCGAAACCGGTCACGCCTCGTGGCGGGTGTGGCACGAGCTCAGCATGGTCGGCGCGCGCCAGCTACGCTCGGTCGAATACACGAGCCTTGACGGGCGGCTCGAGCAGTCCGGACTGCTGGTCTTGGAACACTGGCAGGACGAGTGCCCTCCGACCGACGGGATCGGCAGCTGCAACCACTTCGTCCGGGTCGCCTTCGAACTCCCCGAACGAGCCGTCCGCGAGATCGCCGACGCCTACCACCCGGGCGAGCGCAGCGCATGGCCCGTGCGGTTCAGGGAGGCGAGCGGCCGGGACATCGTCGGTAGCCTCGCACCCGCCGAGGCGGCTGGCCTGGTCCTCGCGCTCGAGCAGTGGCGACAGCGCGGCACTCGAGGACGGCTGGGCGGGTGAGCTCGATACCCTGAATTTGGTCAGGTCGAAGCGGCCGGAGCGGCCGTTTTCCTCACCCCCGCAGCCGCTCGATCGCCTGCGCCAGCGCGACGTAGAGCTTGCCCATGTCGGACGACAGCAGCGTCACCGCGAGCGAGTGGCCATCACGGGTCGACAGCACGCTGCGCAGCATGGCCTCGAAGTCGTGGATGTAGCGGTTGACCGTCTCGCGGAAATCCGCGTCCTCCTCGTAGATCGCCGCGATCGCGCGCGCTTCCTGGGTGTCGAGCAGGCGCACCGCGCGGCGGGTGAAGATGCCGCGGTCGCCGCGCAGGTAGCTCGCCCAGGCGGTGTCGGTGACGTCATTGGCGAAGGCCTTGGAGATGTCGATCGCGCTCGAGTTCAGGCTTTCGGTGATCAGCGCCATGCGGCGGGAGAAGTCGTTGTCGACTTGCTCTTCGGCGCGTTCGCGGGCGTGAGCCACGCGGCGTTCGAGGTTGCCGGCGAGCTCGTTGACGACCGCGAGCTGGTCGCGCAGCTGGACCGCGGTCTCGCGCCCGCTCTCGCTCGCGCGCCGGGCGGCTTCGTCGAGCTCGGCGATGGCGCCCGCGGTGCTGCTGCGCAGCGCCTGCTCGATCGCCGCGCTGCTGTCGCCGGCGATGCGCTCGGCGATCTCGCGGATCGCGCCGGCCTGGCGGTCGTGGAGGCCGGCAATCACCCCGTGCGAGGCCTGCTCGAGCGTGGCGATCGCTTCGCTGAGCTCGCCGCGCGCCTGCGCTGCGAGCGCTTCGGAACCCAGCGCGAGTTCGGAGAGCCGCTCCTCGAGCACGGTAAGCTGCTCGAGCGTGGCGGTGCCATTGACGCGCGCCGCGTCGACATGCCCGGCGAGGGCTGCGCCCTTCTCACCGGTGTCGGCGATCAACGCCTGCAGCGCCGCCGCCTGTCGCTCGAACGCGGCGAGCCGCGCTTCGGCTTCGGCCATCGCCTGCGGCAGGTCGGTGCTGCCGTGCTCGGCACTCGCGCGGATCAGCTCGAGCAGGCGCACGCTGTCGTCGGTCAGGCGGGTGATCTGCGCGCCGCTGGCCTCGATCATCGCCTGGCTTTCGGCGAGCCGCGCAGCGAGGCCGTCGGCGGACTCGGACAAGTCCTCCTGCGTGCGGCGGCCCTGCGCCGACATGCGGTCCATCTCGGCGCTGAGCTCGGCGAGCCGCCGGGCAAGCCCGTCGCCGCGTTCGGCGAGGCCCGAGACGTGCGCGAGATGCTCCTGCTGGCGTTCGGTGATCTGCGCGTCGAACGCGGCGATGCGCTGCTCGAGCGCGGCGAGCGCCGCGGCCTCGCGCTCGTCGATCTCTGCGCTGCGCTGCTTGCGCTGGGCTTCGAACGCCTCGGTGCGCTCGGCAAGCGTCTCTTCGACCCGCTGCGCTTCCTCGCGCAGGCCGGTGAGCCGCAGGCGCGCGTTGTCCATCGCGTTCTGGTCGACTTCGGTGATCCGGTGGATCGCTTCGCGCATGCGCTGCTCGAGCTCGCCGACCGCGGTCGACCACGCCTCGGCAGCGTCGCGTTCGCCGCTGCGCAGCGTTTCGGCGAGCCTGGCGCCGTCGTCGCGGAGCAGGCTCATGCGCTCGCGCAAGGCTTCGAGCGCGGTGGCTTCGGCGCGCTCCAGCTCGGTCTGGCGGCCGGCGAGCTCCTCGTGCAGCGCGTCGGCGCGGCGGCGGATCGCGGCGAACGCCTCGACCTCGCGCCCGTCGAGATCGGCGCGGAACGCGGCGCTGCGCTCAGCGAGCGCGGCAAAGCGGTTGCTGGCGATCTCGTCGAGCTGGGCGGCCTGGGCCGAGAACGCGGTGAGCGCCTCGTCGACCTTGCCGCGCAGCGTCGCCACCTGGCGGCCGCTCGCCTCGCCGAACTGGTTGAGCCGGTTGAAGCCGGCGACGAGCTCGTCGAGCTGGTCTTTGGCGACCGCGCCGGCGTGGCCGATCTGGCTGGCGACATCGCGCGCCGAGTTCGAGATCACCGGCAGGTCGTCGCGCAGCCGGTCCATGTTCTCGAGCGCGGTAGTGCTGACGCGGCCGATCGCCTCGACTTGCGCGCCGTTGTCGCGGACGAGATCCTGCAGGCGGTCGGCGTGCTGCGACAGACGGTCGCTGGCGACGCGGCCGAGCGATTCGAGATCGCGCGATTGCGCGGCGATGAAGTCGCGCGCGAGGCTGAGTTCGCGGTTGACCACTGCGAGGCGCCGTTCGAGCGCGGCGGATTCGCGCGACAGCTCGCGCGCGGCCTCGCCGAAGCGCGCGGCCTCGCGCCGGCTGTTGCGCATCGCCAACAGCCACAAGCCGACCACGAGCAGCACCGGCACCGACCAGGCGACGATCCACTCGGACCACTGCTCGGGGCTCGCGCCGGCGAGCATCGCCTGCTGGTGGACCCAGCCGAAGAACCCGGTCCAGCCGAGCACGGCGAGCAGGGCGAGCGTCGGCACGACCCAGTCGAACCGCCCGAGGCGTTCGGCGGGCTCCTCCTCGTCGTTCCACTCGGGCTCGGGCGCGAAGGTCTCTTCGACCGTCACCTCGTTCTCGACCGGGGTCGCGACGTGCTCCGCTTCGGCGGTCATTTCGTCGGCTTCGGGGCCCACCGCCACGAGGTTCTTCCTTCTGTTCATGCGCGCAAATTACCACAGGGCGAGACATGATAAACCCCGCCTTAACTACTCTTCCACTACACGGCGGGGATGGCGCATGAAGCCGGAGATTTCGACGCGACGCTGGCGGCCGCGGCAGGGGCGGATGCGGCGCTGCTCGTCGAACTGCGCACCGCGTTCGTCGACAGCCTGACCCACCAGATCGACCTGCTGCGGCGTGCGCGCTGCGACGGCAACTGGCACGTCGCGGCGATGCGCCTCAGGGGGCTCGGGGCGAGTTTCCATGCGCCCGAGCTGGTCAAGCTCGCCGAGCAGGCGCTCGACGGAGCGCCGGGCGAACCCGGCGTGCTGCGCCGGCTCGACCGGCTTTGCGCCGAATTCACCCGCTGATTCCCGCTCGGCTTGGCAGGCGATGCGCGAACGCTTAGGCGTTTGCTCGTGCGCGCGGCCCTGATTTCGATCGCTGACACGCCGGCCCTCATCGCCGGGAAGTCGCTCGCGCGCCGTCAGCTCGACTTCGCGCTCGCGGCGGGCTGCGAACGCGTCATCGTGCTCGGCAACGGCGCAGCGCCCGAGGCGATCGCGCTGCGCCATGCGGCCGAGGAGCGCGGCGCACGGTTCCAGTCGATCGGCGACGCCCATGGCCTCCTCGGCGCCGTTGCTGCGGCCGACGAACTCGTCGTGCTCGCGCCGGGCCTGCTGCCCGAGGATGCGCGCGCGCTCGAGGCGCTCGAGCGTGGCAGTGCGGTGCTCGTGCTGCCGGCCGGGCCAGGGGTAGCGGCCGGATTCGAGCGAATCGATCTCGAGCGGGCGTGGGGCGGGGCGCTGGTGCTGCCCGGGCGGCTGGTCGAGCGGCTGGCCGACCTGCCGGCCGACAGCGACGCCACCGCCGCGCTGCTGCGCGTCGCCTTGCAGGCGCGCGTCGCCGAGAAGCGGCTACCCGAGGAGGCGCTCGCCGAAGGCGGTTGGGCGATCGCCGGCGCGGGCGACGACGCCGCGCTACGCCAGCAGGCCTGGCTCAAGCGCAACTTGCCGCCGGAGAGCGGATTCGGCGCCGCGCGCCCGCTCGTCGGGATCGGCTTGCGCCGCTTCGCCATTCCGCTGCTCGGCGAGCCCCGCGCGCTGACCGGGCTCTGGAGCGGAGTCGGGCTCGCGCTGCTCGGCGCCACGGGCACGGCCATGGCCGAATGGCCGGCGACAAGCTTCGTGTTTGTCGCGCTCGCTGCGCTGCTCGCCGAATTCGCCGCGGGCCTCGCGCATTTGCGCGATGCGCCGTTCGGGACCGCGTGCAAGCACTGGTTGTGGCGGCTCGTGCCGTGCCTGATCGACGCGGCGCTGGCGGCCTGCGCCGCGCTGGCGATCGACGGCAGCTGGCTGCACCGGCTGTTCCCGCCGCTGGTGCTCGTCGGCGTGCTCCACGCAGCCCGGCCGCGCCGATGGCACGGCCCCGCCGCGCTGCTCGGCGATCGGGCACTGCTCGCGCTGGTCCTCGCCTTCGCGGCCGCGCTCGACCTCGCCGAACCCGCGGTCATGCTCGCGGCGCTGGCGATCGTCGCGCTCGATGCGGCGGTTTTCCGGGCGAGGGCGCGGATAACGCCGACTTAACCCTATTTGGCTAAGCCCGCTCCATGAACGAGAGCTCCGATGTCTGAACAGGCCGTGGAAACGGTCGAACGGGTCCTGCGCGACGAGCTGGTCGAAGGCGATGCGATGATCGCCGCGGCGCGGCCGATCCTGCGCCACTTGCTGGCGAACGACGACAACGGGCTGTTCAGCGACGAGACGATCGCGCGCGTGCGCGGGCTCGTGCTGAGTGTCGCCGACCAGCTGCTGTTCGCGCAGGCCCAGGCGGCCGAAGTGCGCGATCGGCCGGCCTATGCGGCCGAGCGGCAGGACGGCCTGGCGCAGGTGCTGTTTGCCGACACCGCGTTCCTCGCCCATGCGCATGCGCTGACGGTCGAGGCGCAACTGATCGAGCGGCTGCAGGCGCGCAGCGGGCTCGACCCGGTGCTGACGCCGCTGGTGCAGGAGATCGCCGCTTCGAAGGATGCCGGCGCTGCGGGTCTGGCGATGGCGGTGCTCGCGGCGCAGGCCCGGTTCCAGCAGCAGTGGCGGCGGATGGAGCTGCCGCTCGGCGAGCTGCCCGGCGACTTGTTCCACCGCGCGCTGGTCGCGCTGCGCGAGCAGGCCGGAGAGGACGACGAGCCGGCGGCCGAGGCGGCCGAGCGGCAGCTGCGCACGGACTACGCGGAAGGTGCGGGGCGGCTCGGGCTGATCGCCCGGCTGGTCAGCGGAATGGGCCAGCGGGCGCCGCGCGCGCTGGCGATCGACCACGCCGGGCTGGCGATCTTCGCCACCGCGCTGGCGATGGCCTCGGGGCAGGAGCGCGACACCGTCGTGCTGTCGTTCGCTGAGCGGCAATATGCGCGGCTCGCGCTGTCGCTGTGCGCCGCGGGGCTCAAGCAGCAGGCGATCCTCGAGCAGTTCCTCTGCCTCCATCCCGACGTCTCGCTGCCCGACGGGTTCGAGATGCTGCGGCCCGACCGGGCGGCGGCGGTGTTGGCCATGTCGCGACCCGAGGCGCGCGGCTGATCCGGTGACTGGCAGCGCACCTTTCACGGCGCGGGCGCGGACCGATGCGCGCGACTGGCTGGTCGAGGCCGATGAGCCGCTTGCCGGACTGCAATTGCGCAGCGGCGGCGAGCTGCCGGGTGCGATCGCCTCGCCGGCGTTGCTCGAGCTCGTGCGCAAGGCGCGGCTCTACGGGCTCCGGCTAGCGCGGGCGATCCGCGCGCAGGACGTGTCCGAGCAGGTCACCGCTTGGGTCGAGGTCATGCCCGACGAGGACGGCGAGGGGTGCACGATCGGGCTCAGCAATTGGCAGAGCGAGCCGCTGCCGGACGCCGATGGCGTCGAGGCCGAAGAGCGCCGCGCGGGGATCGCGCGTCAGCTCGGTGAGCTCTCGGCGCGGCTCGGAGCGAGGCAGGAGCTGCTGTCGGTCGACACGCGGGCGGCGGAACTCGAGCCCTTGGTGACGCGGATGCGGGCTTCCCTCGGGCTACCGTGGACCGAATTCGTGACGCTCGAAGGCAACGTCCACGAGCAGCCGTTGCACTGGCGGCTGCTCGACGGGGCGCGGCTCACGCTCGAGGGCTCGACGCGGCACTGGAAGGCGCACCTCGTGCCGCTCGGGCGGCCCGAGCCGGGCAGCGCCGGATTCGAGCTACACCTTGTCGCCGAGGAGCCGCCCGAGGAGGAAGGCGCGGCGGCCGAAGCGGAGCGGCCGCGGGCGACCTTCAGCACTGCGATCGGACGCGAGATCGCTCCGGTGCTGCGCCAGCCGATCGCGCGGATCATCGCCAACGCCGAGACGATCCGCACCCAGCTCGCCGGGCCACTGGCCGAAGAATACAGCGCCTACGCGGCCGATATCGCCACCGCCGGCGAGCACCTGCTGGCGCTGATCGACGACCTCGCCGACCTCGAGGTGGTCGAGGACGAGCAGTTCGCCACCGCGCCCGACCGCATCGACCTCGCCGATCTCGCGCGCCGCGCGGCGGGGATTCTCGGGGTGCGTGCGCACGAGCGGGGGATCGCGATCGACGCACCGAAGCCGGGCGAGACCGCGCCGGCGGTCGGCGAGTTCCGGCGGGTGCTCCAGGTGCTGCTCAACCTGCTCGGCAACGCGATCCGTTATTCGCCGGCGAACTCGCAAATCTGGCTCAGGGTCGAGAGCGACGGCGCGCGTGCGCGGATCACCGTCGCCGACCAGGGCGAGGGGCTCACGGCCGAGCAGCAGGCGCGGCTGTTCGAGAAGTTCGAGCGGCTCGGCCGGAGCGGCGACGGCGGCTCGGGGCTTGGACTCTACATTTCGCGCCGGCTTGCGCGGGCGATGGACGGCGACCTGACCGTGGACAGCGCGCCCGGGCAGGGCGCGCGGTTCACGCTCGAGCTGCCGTCGTTCGAGGAGCGCCGCGCCGAGCCGCGCTGAGGCGAGGCCTCAGCGCTTGTCGACCGGCACGTAGTCGCGCTGCGTCGGCCCCGTGTAGAGCTGGCGCGGGCGGCCGATCTTCTGGCCCGGATCCGAGATCATCTCGTTCCACTGCGCGACCCAGCCGACAGTGCGGGCGAGCGCGAACAGCGCGGTGAACATCGTCGTCGGGAAGCCGATCGCCGAGAGGATCACGCCCGAGTAGAAGTCGACGTTGGGGAACAGCTTCTTCTCGATGAAGTAATCGTCCTTGAGCGCGAGTTCCTCGAGCCGCAGCGCGGTCTCGAACACCGGGTCGGAGACCTTGAGCGCGTCGAACACCTCGCGCACGGTCTTCTGCATCACGGTCGCCCGCGGGTCGTAGTTCTTGTACACGCGGTGGCCGAAGCCCATCAGGCGGAACGGGTCGTTCTTGTCCTTGGCGCGCTCGATGTAGTGCGGGATCTTGTCGGGCGTGCCGA
>CBHWED010000006.1:0-37006 GCA_966112795.1 uncultured bacterium | reverse complement strand
CAACCGCAGGCGGTTTCGTCGGCACGATGATTGGGCCGTTTGCACAGGGGCCGCGGGGAAAGTAGGGATAGATCGCCACTCAACCCTTCCCCCTTGATGGGGGAAGGATAGCGTAGCTTACCGCCGACAGGCGGTTAGCGTAGCTTGGATGGGGGTGATGGTGCCGGCTGGCGCTGCGCTCAACCGCGGGCTCACCCCCATCCAACTCCGACTAAGCCCCTTGCGGGGCTAAGTCTCCGTATCCTTCCCCCATCGAGGGGGAAGAAGACGGGGTGGCTCGACTCAAACTCAGATGAACCGGTTGATCAGGTTCTCGATGCGCTCCTGGCGGCCCGAGCGCGGCTTCGGATCGAACGCCTCGGCCACGGCAAGGTCCGCTATGCCCGCAAGGTCGAGTCCGCCGACCTTGCTGCCAAGCGGCCCATCCCAGCCCGCGTAACGCTCGCGCTTGATCGCATCGAGCCGGCCGTCCTCGATCAGCGCCGCGGCGGTGACGAGGCCGCGCGCGACCGTGTCGATCCCGCCGATGTGGCCGTAGAACAGGTCGACCGGATCCATCGACTGGCGGCGGACCTTCGAATCGAAGTTGAACCCGCCGGTGGTGAAGCCGCCTGCGCGGATCACCTCGATCATCGCCAGGGTCATTTCCTCGATCGAGTTCGGAAATTGATCGGTGTCCCAGCCGTTCTGGTGGTCGCCGCGGTTGGCGTCGATCGAGCCGAAGATGCCGAGCGCGGCGGCTGTGGCCAGCTCGTGCTCGAAGGTGTGGCCCGCGAGCGTCGCGTGGTTGGCTTCGATGTTGACGCAGACCTCGTTCTCGAGCCCGTAGCGCTTGAGGAAGCCGTACACGGTGGCGGTGTCGAAGTCGTACTGGTGCTTGGTCGGCTCGTGCGGCTTGGGCTCGATCAGGATCGTGCCCGTGAAGCCGATCTTGTGCTTGTGCTCGACGACCAGCGACAGGAAGCGGCCGAAGTTGTCGAGCTCGCGCTTCAAGTCGGTGTTGTGCAGCGTGTCGTAGCCTTCGCGGCCGCCCCACAGCACGTAGTTGGCGCCGCCGAGACGATGGGTCGCCTCGAGCACGTCGCGCACCTGCATCGCGGCCCAGGCGTAGACCTCGGGGTTCGGGCTGGTCGCGGCGCCGCCGGCGAAGCGCGGGTGGCTGAACAGGTTGGCAGTGCCCCAGAGCAGCTTGCGCCCGGTCTCGCCCTGCAGCGCCTCAAGGTGGTCGACGGCTTCGGCGAGGTTGCTGCGGTGCTCGGCGACCGAATGCGCCTCGCCCATCACGTCGACGTCATGGAAGCAGTAGAACGGCACGTCGAGGCGGGTGAAGAAGTCGAACGCGGCCTCGCGCTTGGCGCGCGCCGCGGCATTATCGTTGGCGCCCGCATGCCACGGGCGGCCAAAGGTGCCCGCGCCGAAGATGTCCGAGCCCGGCCAGCAGAACGTGTGCCAGAAGCACACCGCGAAGCGCAGGTGGTCTTCCATGCGCTTGCCGAGGATGACGCGGTCCTTGTCGTACCAGCGGTAGGCGAGCTCGTTGTTGCTCTCGGGACCCTCGTAACGGATCGGGTCGATATCAGCGAAAAAGGACATCAGATGCTCCTGGCGTGAGCCTTGGGTGTGATGCGCGGATAGGCCGCGCGGAATTCGGCGATCTTGGGCGCGAGCCGCGCGGCGAGTTCGGCATCGGGCTCGATGCGGTGCGACACGGGCGGGGCCTCGCAGACGTCGGCGGGCTCGCCACCCTCGACCGCGATCTGCGCGAGCCGCGCGGCGCCAAGCGCGGGGCCGACTTCGCCGCCGCGCAAGTATACCAGCTCGACGCCCAAAGTGGCAGCGATCGTCTCGCCCCAGTAGCGCGAGCGCGCGCCGCCGCCGATGACCGAGAGCTGCGACACTTCGGTCCCGGCCGAACGAAGCGCGTCGAGCCCGTCGCCGAGCGCGAAAGCTACGCCTTCGAGCGTCGCCTGGGCGAGCCGCTCGGGGGTGGTCTCGTAGTCGAGGTTGAGGAACGCGCCGCGCACTTGCGGATCGTTGTGTGGGGTGCGTTCGCCCGAGAGGTAGGGCAGGAAGATCTCGGGCCCGCCGGCAGGACCGGCAGCTTCGGCGCGGGCAAACAGGTCGGCGGCGCCGGCGGCGCCGGTCAGCCTGGCGGCGAAATCGATGCACGAGGCAGCCGAGAGGTGGACCGCCATCTGGTGCCACAGGCCCGGGAGGCAGTGGCAGAACGCGTGCACGGTCCGCTCGGGATTGGGCCGCAGCTCCTTGGTGGCGACGAAGATCACGCCCGAGGTGCCGAGCGAGAGCAGCGCGTCGCCATCGCGGACCACGCCGATGCCGGCGGCGCCCGCAGCGTTGTCGCCGCCGCCGCCGACCACCGGGACCTGGCCCATGCCCCACAGCTCGGCCACGTCAGCGCGCAGCGTACCGGTGAGGTCGGTGCCTTCGACCACCTTGGGCATATGCGCGCGGGTCAGGCCGATGGCGGCGAGCAGTGCGTCGCTCCAGTCGCGCTTGCCGACGTCGAGCCATAGCGTGCCAGCGGCGTCCGACATGTCGGAGGCTTTCTCGCCGGTCATGCAGAAGCGGACGTAGTCCTTGGGCAGCAGGACGGTCTTCGTGGCTGCGAAGGTCTCGGGCTCATGCCGCGCAACCCACAGCAGCTTGGGCGCGGTGAACCCGGGCATGGCGATGTTGGCGCCGATCCGGCGCAAATCCGGCTCGGCGGCTTCCATCGCCTCGCACTCGGCGAAGGCGCGGCCGTCGTTCCACAGGATCGCCGGTCGCAGCGGCTTGTCGTCGGCGCCGAGCAGGGTCGCGCCGTGCATCTGCCCGGCGACGCCGACCCCGCGCACCGCGCGGCGCACGGCGGCCGGGATCGCCTGCACGGCGGCGGTGGTGGCATCCCACCATGCCGCCGGGTCCTGTTCGGACCACAGCGGGTGCGGTCGCTGGACGGTGAGGGCGGCGAGCCCCTGGGCCGCGACGGCGCCGTGCTCGTCGAGCACGACCGCCTTGACCCCCGAAGTGCCGATGTCGATTCCTAGAAACACTTCGAAGGGCCCTCCCGCGGCCCGCGGGATTAGTCGCCGAGGAACGGATCGATCTGCTGGATCGTGCCGTCGTCGTTGAAGTGCAGCTCGGTCACCTTGACGTTGCGCAGGTGGTTTTTCCCGCTGAGCTGGTTGTCGTGGTAGAACAAGTAGGTCTTGCCGTTCCAGTCGACGATCGAGTGGTGCGTGGTCCAGCCCGAGACCGGGAGCAGGAAGTGCCCGCGGAAGGTGAACGGCCCGTAGGGGCTGTCGCCGGTCGCGTAGTTGAGGAAGTGCGTGTCGCCGGTCGAGTACGTGAAGTAGTACGTGTCGCCGCGCTTATACATCCACGAGCCTTCGAAGAAGCGCCGGTCGTGATCGCCGCCGAGGATCGGCTTGCCTTCGGCATCGACGATCTGGGCGTTGCGCGGCTTCTCGGCGAAGCTCTTCATGTCCGCGCTCATGCGCGCGACCTGCGGGCTCAGCGCCGGCTTGTCGTCCTGCTTGAGGTCGGTGTCGCCGATCGACGGATCGTGGGTCCCGGTGGCCCACTGCTGGAGCTGGCCGCCCCAGATGCCGCCGAAGTACATGTAGAACTGGCCGTCGCTGTCCTCGAACACCTGCGGGTCCATCGAGAAGCTGCCGGCGATCGGCTGCGGCTCGGCGGTGAACGGGCCGATCGGCGAGGTGCCGCTGGCGACGCCGATGCGGAACACGCCCTGCTTGTCCTTGGCCGGGAAGTACAAGTAGTACTTGCCGTCCTTGCGCGCCGCATCGGGGGCCCACATCTGCTTGCCGGCCCACGGCACGGTGGAGATGTCGAGCGCGACCGGGTTGACCGTGACCGGTCCGCCGATCGTGTCCATCGACAGGACCTGGTAGTCGTGCATCGCGTACTGGCTGCCGAGGTCGTCGTCGGGAATGCCCGCGTCGACGTCGTGCGAGGGATAGACGTAGACTTTGCCGTCCCACACGTGCGCCGACGGATCGGCGGTGTAGATCTCCGACACCAGCGGCTGCGAGATGAACTTCGAGTCGGCGCCTTCGGCAGTGGCGTCCTTGGCCGCGGGCGAACAGGCGGACACGCTGGCCAAAGCCAGGACCGTCAACGCGCGAAACTTCATTGAACTCTCCCGAATGACGCGTGGCGCTGCTTGCGCCTTGGCGAGGCACGTTAGCGCTACCATAAATGTGCTGCAAGGCGAATCTTGAAACCCGCGACCGCTACCCGAAGATCGCTGCGTGGCGCGCGGCAAGGTCGCGATAGAGCCCCGTCTGCCGGCCCATCGCGGCGAACTCATCGTCGCCGACCGCGCGCATCAGGCGCGCCGGACGGCCGGCCCAAAGCTCGCGCGGCGGAACCGCCTTGCCGGGCGCGAGCAACGCGCCGGCGGCGAGCATCGCGCCCGCGCCGATGCGCGCCCCGTCCATCGCGATCGCGCCCATGCCGACGAAGGCGCGGTCCTCGACCGTGCAGGCGTGGAGCAGCGCCATGTGGCCGACCAGCGCGTCCTCGCCGATCAGCGTCGGCAGGTGCGGCTCGACGTGGATCACCGTGCCGTCCTGCACGTTGCTGTGCGCGCCGACGACGATCCGGTTGAGGTCCGCGCGTAGCACGCAGTTGTACCACACGCTCGCGCCCGGCCCGACTTCGACGTCGCCGATCAGGCATGCGCCGGGGGCGACGAAGGCGGTCTCGTGGACGCGCGGCGCCTTGCCTTCGTAAGGCGCGAGGATGGGGCCGGTCATGCGGCCATGCTAACTGTGCCGGCAGCTCGGCGCAGGCCCTTGCCGCGGATGCGCGGAATTGCTGCCGCCTCGGTCAAGTCCGCCTCCGGTCGGGCAAGGCACAAGGGCGTGGGAGCGAGGGCGCGACGGCTGTATACCCGCAGGGACAGGCGCGCCGGGAGAGAGGCCATGATCACCCTGCATCATGTGCGCTGCGTGCGCGTCGGGGCCGGCGTGCTGGCCGCGTGCGCCGCGGATTGCGCGCAGGCAGGCGCGACCAGCGTGCTGGTGGTCACCTCGCCGCAGATCGTGCAGCTTTGCGCGCCGCTGGTGCAGGACCTCGAAGGGCTCGGGATCACCGCGACCGTGTGGAGCGCCGTTTTCGGCGAGCCGACCCGCGCCGACCTCGCCGCGGCGATCGAGGCGGCACGCGCCGTTCGCGCCGACTTCATCGTCGGCCTCGGCGGGGGCAGCCCGATGGACGTGGCCAAGCTCGTCGCCGCGCTGGCCGACGGACGACAGGAGTTCGACGCGGTGGTCGGCATCGGCCTGCTCGCGGGCCGCGCGCTGCCGCTTGCCTGCATTCCGACCACGGCCGGCACCGGCAGCGAGGCGACCCCGATCGCGATCCTCGAGGACGAGGAGGCGCAGCTCAAGAAGGGCGTGGTCAGCGAGCACCTGGTGCCCGACTTCGCCTATCTCGACGCGGAGCTGACCGTGTCGATGCCGCGCGCGGTCACCGCGGCGACCGGGATCGACGCGCTGACCCACTGCATCGAGGCTTACGCCAATCGTCTCGCACACCCGATGGTCGACGCGTTCGCACTCGAGGGGATTCGCCTCATCGCGCGCAACCTAGAGATCGCTTGCAGCCGGCCGGACGACCTCGCTGCGCGCGAGGCGATGCTGCGCGCGAGCCACCTCGGGGGCATGTGCCTCGGGCCGGTCAACACCGCCGCGGTGCACGCGCTCGCCTACCCGCTCGGCGGCGAGTTCCACGTCGCCCACGGGGTCGCCAACTCGCTGTTGCTGCCGCACGTGCTGCGCTTCAACGTCGAGGCGGCGCCGGCACGCTACGCCGAGGTCGCCCGCGCGCTCGGGGCCGAGGCCGCCGGCGGAGACCGCGCGCTTGCCGAGGCGGGGATCGCCGAGATCGAGCGGCTCTCGGCCGCGATCGGCATCGAGCGCCGGCTGTCCGCCTTCGGCATCAGCTCGAACGCGCTCCCCGGCATGGCCGCGGCGGCGATGACCGTGCAGCGGCTGCTCACGCGCAATCTGCGCGAAGTGACCGAACCCGATGCGCTGGCGATCTACGAGGCGGCGTTATGACGGCATTCGAATCGCGCTTGCGCGACTGGGGGAATTAGGAAAGCTTCACGAAACCAGCGGGAAGCAGCCGGGACCAGAAGCTGCGCCCCACGAGGGAGGTACCGGAATGGAGACCTACAGCGCGGACGCCTTGCCGGCGGCGAGCCGGGCGATCGAGTGGAACGATCTCTACTCGCGCCAGCTCAACACCGTCGAATTCACCCCGGAGGACCGGCACAGCTTCGCCGCGCGGCTCAGCCTCGGGCGGCTCGGGCCGATCCAGTTCGTGCGCATGAGCACCAACCGCAGCGACATTCGCCGCACCCGGCGGCACATCGTGCCGGGCGCACCGCGGCTCTACTCGTTCCTGCTCCAGGCCAAGGGCAGCAGCGTGTTCCAGCACTGCGGCCAGGAAGCGCACCTCGCCGAGGGCGACTTCACGCTGTGCGACAGCGCCGCGCCGCACAGCTTCTCGGTCGCCGACAGCAGCACGGTGATCATGCTGCGGGTCGACGGCACGATGCTGCGCGAGCACCTGCCGACGCCCGAGCGCTATTGCGGCATGCGCCTGCGCCACGAGATCGGGCTGACCGCGCCGATGTCGGCGATGATCGAGACACTCGACGGACGGCTCGAGAGCGGCTTCACCTCGGTCTACGATTCGAGTGTGGCGCGCCACCTGCTCGAGATGATGGCGATGTCCTACGCGATCGGCTTCGAGGAGCTCCCCGAGCTCTCGGCGGTGATCAAGGGGCGGCAGGCCGACGTGGTCCGCTACATCGAGGACCGGCTACGCGATCCCAAGCTCTCGCCGGCGAGCGTCGCCGAAGGCCTGCGCATCTCGCCGCGCTACCTGCGCACGGTGTTCGCCGGGACCGGCGAGAAGGTCTCGGCCTACATCATTCGCCGCCGGCTCGAGGAATGCGCCAAGCAGATCCGCAATCCGGCCTGGGCCGGACACACGCTGACCGAGATCGCCTTCGCCTGGGGCTTCAACAGCGCGGCGCACTTCACGCGCACGTTCCACGAACAGTTCGGCATGGCCCCGCGCGAGTACCGGCGGGTCGCGCCGCACTGACACGCAAAAACTGCTGCCTTGCGGGACAAGCCGGCGTGAGCGGGGCGTGCGACGGCGGCGCGATATGACGGAGGCCCTATGACCAGCGCGGCAGTTCTCGAGCTCAACCAGGTGCTGACGCTGCAGCTCGCCGAGTACTGGCACGAGATCGACTTCAACGGCGGGCGTGGGGCGAGCCGGTTCTATACCGAGGACGCGGTGTTCCACGGGCAGTTCGCCTCGTACGAGGGGGTGGCCAAGATCCAGCAGTTCTACGACTGGCGGCGCGAACGGGGAGCCCGGCTGTCGGTTCACTCGTTCACCAACTTCCGTGCCTGGTTCACCGGCCCGGAAACCGCCGAGGCGACCAATTTCCTGTTCCTCTATGCCGCCGACGGGGAGCGTGTCCTGCCGACGCACCCCCCGATTACGATCTCGCTCGCCACCGACCGCTACGTTCTGCGTGACGGGCGCTGGCTGTGCACTTATCGCCGGTTCGAGCATTTGTTCGAAGGAGATACGCCGGTGACCAACCCCAACCTCGACGACGACAAATGAGCACCAGCGAGCGCGGCGCGCTGGCCGAGCCGGACCTGCTGGTCCAGGCCGCATATGTCGATGGCGCGTGGATCAAGGGCGACCGCGCTCCGATCGCAGTCGACGATCCATTCACGCTAGCGAGCTTCGGCGAAGTGCCCAATCTCGGTGCGGCCGAGGCCGAGCGCGCGGTGGCTGCGGCCGCCGAGGCTTTTCCGGGATGGGCCGGCAAGACCGCACACGAGCGCGGGCGCGTGCTGCGGCGGTGGCTCGAGCTGCTGGTCGAGCATCGCGACGATATTGCCCGGCTGATCACGCGCGAGAACGGCAAGACCTTCAAGGAGGCGCAGGGCGAGGTCGACTACGGCTGCCAGTTCATCGAGTTCTACGCCGACGATGCGACGCGCGCGCTCGGCGAGACGATCCCGGCGCCGGTGCCGGGACGCCGCCTCTACGCCGAGCGCGAGCCGGTCGGGGTCTGCGCGGCGATCACGCCGTGGAACTTCCCGCTGGCGATGCTGACGCGCAAGGTCGGGCCGGCGCTCGCCGCGGGCTGCACGATGGTCGCCAAGCCGGCCTCGGCGACTCCTTTCACCGCGCTGGCCTTCGCCCGGCTCGGCGAGGAAGCGGGCGTGCCGAAGGGCGTGTTCAGCGTGATCACCGGCTCGGCGCGCGAAATCGGCGGGGTGCTGACCGCCTCGCCGACGGTGCGCAAGCTGTCGTTCACCGGCTCGACCGAGATCGGCGTGCAGCTCTACCGCGACTGCGCGGGGACGATGAAGAAGCTCGGGCTCGAGCTCGGCGGCAATGCGCCGCTGCTGATCTTCGACGACGCCGATCTCGCCACTGCGGTCGACACGGCGATGATCGCCAAGTTCCGCAACGGCGGGCAGAGCTGCATCGCCGCGAACCGGATCTACGTGCAGGACGGGATCCGCGACCGCTTCCTCGCCGCATTCGGCGAGCGGATCGGCACAATGCATGCGGGCGACGGGTTCGACGCGGCAAGCGACGTCGGCCCGCTGATCGACGATGCCGGCATCGAGAAAGTCGAGGAGCACCGCGACGAGGCGCTCCGGCGCGGCGCGCGGACGCTCGCCGGCGGTGGCTCGGAGAAGCGCCTGTTCCAGCCGACGCTGCTCGCCGACGTGCCGCAGGACGCGCAGCTCACCAAGGAGGAGACCTTCGGCCCGCTCGCGGGGGTGATCGGCTTCGCGACGGTCGAGGAAGCGATCCGGCTGGCCAATGCCACGCCGTTCGGGCTCGCATCGTACATGTGCAGCCAGGACCCGGCGACAATCGCCCGCGTCTCGCGATCGATCGAGAGCGGCATGGTCGGGATCAACACCGGGCTGATCTCGACCGCGCATGCGCCGTTCGGCGGGGTCAAGATGTCGGGGCTCGGCCGCGAAGGCTCGCATCACGGGCTCGAGGAGTACCTCAACATCAAATATCTCTGCCACGCGGGGCTCTAGACGATGCGCAGATCGAGCAAGGCGATCATTACTTGCGCGCCGACCGGCTCGATCCATACCCCGTCGATGTCACCGCACCTGCCGGTCACCGCGGACCAGATCGCCGAGCAGGCGGTCGCCGCGGCCGAGGCCGGCGCGGCGATCCTCCACCTCCATGCGCGCAACCCGGTGGACGGCAGCCCGAGCCCGAAGGCCGAGGATTTCATGGCCTTCCTGCCGCGCATCAAGCAGAGCTGCGACGCCGTGATCAACGTCTCGACCGGCGGCAGCGCGACGATGAGCCTCGACCAGCGGCTCGAGGGCGCCAAGGCCGCGCGGCCCGAGGTCTGCTCGCTCAACATGGGCCCGCTGATCTTCGACTTCTCGGCCGCGGGTAAGCGCGTCGAGCACTGGCAACACGCGTGGGAGCGCGAGTACATCGAAAGCTCGCGCGGGCGGATCATGTACAACGACAACGTGTTCATCGAGCGGATCATGCTCGAGGTCGGGCGCGCATTCGGCACGCGGTTCGAGTTCGAGTGCTACGACATCGGCCACCTCTACACGCTGGCGCACTTCGCCGACCGCAAGCTGGTCGAGCCGCCGTTCCTGATCCAGGGCGTGTTCGGCATCCTCGGCGGGATCGGCGCCGACGTGCGCAACCTCAGCCACATGGTGACGATCGCCGACAGCCTGTTCGGCGACGACTACCTGTTCTCGGCCTTCGCCGCCGGGCGCCACCAGCTCGAGTTCTGCACCCAGTCGGCGCTGCTCGGCGGCAACGTGCGCGTCGGGCTCGAGGACAGTCTGTTCATCGGCAAGGGCGAGCTGGCCAGGTCGAACGCCGAGCAGGTGACCAAAGTCCGCCAGGTGCTCGAGGCGCTCGGGCGCGAGATCGCGACGCCGGCCGAGGCGCGCGAGATGCTGGCGCTCAAGGGCGGGGACAGCGTCGGGTTCTAGCGGGCCCGATCCGCTTGCTTGTCCCGCGGGGACGGGCAAGGCTATGACCGGATAATGGCGACGCGTTCGATCCTGATCGTCGGCGGGGGAACCGCGGGGTGGCTCACCGCCGCCTACCTCGCGCGCTTCTTCGACATCGCGCGCAACCCGCGGATCCGCATCACCGTGCTGGAATCGCCCGAGATCGGCGTGATCGGCGTCGGCGAAGGGACTTTCCCGACGATCCGCAACACCTTGCGCTACATCGGCATTGACGAGAGCCGGTTCGTGCGCGCGACCTCGGCGACGTTCAAGCAGGGCATCCGCTTCGACAACTGGGTCCGCGCGCCGGTGGCCGGGCGCGACGACCACTTCCTGCATCCGTTCGAGGCGCCGTTCCACGCCGAGGGGCACAGCCTCGTGTCGTACTGGCTGCTGCAGGATGAGCGCACGCGGCCCTCGTTCGCCGAGGCGATGACGATCCAGAACCGCGTGGCCGAGGCCGGGCGCGCGCCCAAGGGAGCGGGCGAAGGCGATTTCGCCGGGCCGCTCAACTATGCCTACCACTTCGATGCGACGCGCGTGGCCGAGGTGCTGTCGGAGCACGCCCAGGCGCTCGGGGTGACGCATCTGCAGGGCCTGATGACCGGCGTGGCGTTGAATCCGGAGACCGGCGCGATCGACCACGTCGAGACGCGCGAGCACGGCGACCTCGCGGCCGATCTCTACGTCGACTGCTCGGGGTTCCGCGCGGAGCTGATCGGCGGCGCGCTCGGGGTGCCGTTCAAGCCGGTCGACGACGTGCTGTTCACCGACCGCGCGCTCGCCTGCAAGCTGCCCTACGACGAGGCCGATACGCCGCTGCCGAGCTACACCGTGGCCGCGGCGCATGCGGCGGGGTGGACCTGGGACATCGGGCTGGCCGGCGCGCGCGGGATCGGCTGCGTCTATTCGAGCGCGCACATGAGCGACGACGAGGCGGCGCGCGAGCTCGCGCGGTACACCGGCGGGCGCAGCCTCGAGGTCACGCCGCGGCGCATCCCGTTCGAGGCCGGCTGGCGCACGCGGCCGTGGGAAAAGAACTGCGTCGCGGTCGGGCTGTCGGGCGGGTTCCTCGAGCCGCTCGAATCGACCGGGGTGCTGATGATCGAGGCGGCCGCGGCGATGATCGCCGAGCTGTTCCCGCACTACGGCCCGGCCGACGGGCCGGCGCGGCGGTTCAACGAGCTGATGGCGGCGCGCTACGACAGCATCGTCGCCTTCCTCAAGCTGCACTACTGCCTGAGCCGGCGCGAGGAGCCGTTCTGGCGCGCCAATGCCGAGGCTTCGTCGATCCCCGAGCGGCTCAAGGACCTGCTCGAGCAGTGGCGCTATCGCCCGCCGAGCCGGTTCGACTTCGTGCTCGACCACGAGAGCTTCGCGTTCTTCAACTACCAGTACATCCTCTACGGCATGGAATTCCGCACCGACCTGACCCCGGTGCGCGACGAGTTTCCGCATACCGGCGAGGCGCAGAAGATCTTCGCGCGCATCCGCCAGTTCGGCGACCGCGCGGCGCACGACCTGCCGGCGCACCGCGCGCTGATCGAGCAGATCAGGGCCGAGGCCGCTTAGGGGATCCGTCCTCCGCCGTTTACGGGGGAGGACTGGGAGCGACGATCTGGGCTCTCCCGCCAAAAAACGGTGCCCCGCTCCGCAGCAGGAGCGGGGCACAGGGGGGAATTACGCTGCGCTCGCCGCCGCTTCGCCCTGGATCGCGCCGAGCTCGCCGCTCTCGCGGGCCTTCTTGCCGTAGACCAGTTCGAACAGCGGGCCGGCCATCATCGTTGTGACGATCGCCATCAGCACCATCATCGAGAACAGCGCCGGGCCGATCACGCCCTGCTGCAACCCGATGTTGATGATGATCAGCTCCATCAGCCCGCGCGAGTTCATCAGCGCGCCGATGCCGAGCGCGGTGCGGTTGTCCTCGCCCGAGAGCCGCGCGGCGGCCCAGCAGGCGCCGAACTTGGCGAGGATCGAGACCGCGAGGATGCCCGCGGCGATCGCCAGCAGCTCCCACGAGTTGACCATGTCCATGCGGGTGTTGAGGCCCGAGTAGGTGAAGAACATCGGCAGCAGCACGACCACCGCGAACGGCTCGATCTTGCGCCGCAGCTCCTGCACGAACGGGCCGCGCGGCATACAGGCGCCCAGCAGGAAGCCGCCGAACACCGCGTGGAGGCCCGCGGCATCCATCAGGAACGCCGAAAGGCAAAACAGCATCAGGGTCACGCCGAGCACCGTGTTGCTCATCTCGCCGGCCTTCTCGACCGCGCGGCCGAGCGGGGCGAGCAGGCGCTTGCCGAAGACGTAGAGGAACGCCGCGTAAGCGAGCCCGCTGACGATCGCCAGCAGCGCCACCCCGGCCCCGGCGCCGAACGTCGCGAGCACGATCGCCAGCACGCACCACGAGGCCGCGTCGTCGAACGCGCCGGCGGTCAGCGAGAGCGTGCCGAGCGAGGTGTCGGCGAGACCGCGCTCGTTGATGATCCGGGCGAGCATCGGGAACGCGGTCAGCGCGATGCAGGCGCCCATGAACAGCGTCGCGTTGACCTGGCTGATGCCCTCGGCGAACAGCCCCGGGACCTGCAGCAGCAGCGGGGTGATCAGGATCGCCAGGGCGAACGGCGTCGCGATCCCGGCGAGCGAGACGCTGGCCGCGCTCCGCGCCTTGGTCTTGAAGTGGTCGAGCCGTAGCGTGCAGCCGACGAGGAACATGTACAGCCCGACGCCGAACTGCGCGCCGGCGTAGAGCACGCTCTTGGTCTCCTTGGGGAACACCACCGCGGAGAAGTCCGGGAATAGCAGACCGAGCAGCGAGGGCCCGAGCACGACGCCGGCGATCATCTCGCCGACCACTTGCGGCTGGCCGAGGAACTTCTGGCCCAACCAGCCGACCACTCGGCAGGTGGCGATGATGATCGCCAATTGGAGGAAGAAGCGGATCGAGAAATCGGTCGGCGAGAAGCTGGTCTCGGCCTGGACGGCGGGGCCGTGCGCGGCGAACACGTCGGCGGTGGCCTGGAAAAACTGGCTGTACAGATCGGCACTCACGGCAAAACTCCCCCTCGCCATGCCCGCGCTTGCGGCGGGATCACGCCAGACGAACGCCAAGACGGGTGGAGCGCAATCGCTTTGTACAGGCGTCGACGACGATTTTCGGCGCCCTCCGGCGAACTGTTGCCAAGCCGCTACGAAGTAGTAATGTGCCTACATGTGAGCGGTACCATTCTAGGATTGTAGAACCGTTTTCGGAGGGCTTTCGTGAAGATCGTCAGCGCCCGCGAGTTCAACCAGGACATCAGCAAGGCGAAGCGATTCGCCCTCAGCGAGCCGGTCTTCGTGACCGATCGCGGGCGTCCGACGCATGTGCTGCTCGGCATCGCCGCGTACCGCCAGCTCAGCGGCGAGCGGCAGAGCATCCTCGACCTGATCGGCGCCGCCCCGGGCAGCGAGCCGCTCGTGGCGCCCGCGCCGCCGGCCCGCTGATGTACCTGCTCGACACCGGCACGCTGCTCAACTTGCGCGAAGCGCGCCGCGCGGGCAGCGATCCCGCGCTCGCCGCCTGGGCCGAGCGGGTTCCGGCGCAGCAGATGTTCCTGTCCGCGGCGACCCTGCTCGAGCTCGAGACCGCCGCGGCCAGCGCCGCGCGCCGGACGAAGGACGCCGGTGCGGCGTGGCGCGACTGGCTCGACCGCCAGGTCGTGCCGGCGTTCGGCGAGCGCATCCTGCCGGTCGACGCGGCGGTCATCCGCCGACGGGCGCAGATCCCTTACGCCGACGACCGCGACGGCATCCTCGCCGCGACCGCGCTGGTCCACAACCTGACGCTGGTGACCGGCGAGCCGCGCAAGTACCGCGCCGGGCGCGTCAAGCTGCTCGACCCCGCGGGCTTCGAGCTCGACGGCACCGACGACGGCGACTGGCGGGAGGCCACGCGCTCGGGCGCCGCGTGGCTGCGCAACCTGCTGATCCGCTAGGGCGTCAGTACGTGAACCGCACGCCCGCGCGGAAGCGCGAGCCGAAGGTATCGAAGTACACCGGGTTGGTCGGGTAGTTCGACCCGCCACCCCCGCCACCGCCCGGGGCGATCGCGGGCTTCTCGTCGAACAGGTTCTCGATCGCGCCGAACCATTCGACCGAGCTGCCTCCGAGCGGCATCTCGTAGGACATCGCGAGGCCGAAGTAGGTCCGCCCCTCGACCCGGTTGGTGCTGATCGAGTTGGCCAGGTGCGGATCGTAGCCCTCGTCCTCGGGACCGGTGCGGCGCACGTCGTAGATGCCCGAGTTGATCCGCCGCACGCTCAGCGTCGCGTTGAAGCCGGCGTTGTCGTAGCTGAGGAAGCCGTTGAACATCCAGTCGGGCGTCGGGTTGAGGTTGCCGCCGAGCTGGACCGGGCCGGTCTGCCCCGCGAAGTCGCGCCCCGGATCGGCCGATGACGCCCGGACCACCTGGTCGTACTGGTTGTTGGCCAGCAGGCGCAGCCCGACCACCCCGTTGCCGAGCCCGGAGCCCACGTCGGCCAGCGCGAGGCGATAGTCGAGCTCGATGTCGAAGCCGCGCACGTCGACCGAGCCGAGGTTCACCCGCCGCGCGTCGATGAAGACGATGCCGCCGTCTCCGGGGCGCCCGGGGGTTACCGCAGTGTCGCTCACGCGGGTGATACGATCGCAGAACAGCTGCAGCGAACCCGCGCAATAGTCGACGATCGTCTGCGCGCCGATGATGCTCACCGCGTCCTGCAGCTCGATCTGGTACCAGTCGACCGAGACGCGCAGCCCGCGGATGAAGTCCGGGCGGAACACGAGGCCCGCGGTGATCGTGTCGGCCTTCTCCGGCTCGAGCGCGAAGCTGCCGCCGTTGAGGATCGGCGTGGCGTCGTCGTTGCCGACGCTCGTCCGCCACGGGCTGTCGACGATGCCGAGCGTGGTGCCTTCCTCGCTCGGCACGTTGCGCTCGAACAGCTCGCGGAAGCCCGGCGCGCGGATGTCGCGCGAGTACGAGCCGCGCAGCCGCACGCCGGCGCCGATGTCGTAGATGCCGCTGAGCTTGTAGCTGACCGCCTCGCTCGACTTCTCCTCGTCGGTATAGGCGTTGTGCGCCTTGTTCTGGGTCCAGCGGACCGCGCCGTTGAACTCGAGCAGCTCGCCGATCGCGGAATCGCGCAGCACCGGCAGGTTGAGCTCGCCGAACGCCTCGATCACCTCGATGCTGCCGCCGTAGTCGAGGCCGTAGGTGAACGCGTAGTCGGTGTAGTTGGGGATGTTGCCGTGGGTGACGTCTCCGTTTTCCTTACGGTACTCGGCGCCGGCCGCCGCGCCGATCGGGCCGGCCCAGCCTTCGAACAGCGTTCCGTCCACGTTCGCCGCGATGACGTGCTGGTCGAACACGAAATCCTCGACCACCGGGCGATAGGCGTAGTTGATCGCCGCCTGGGTCAGGTTGGTGAGCCCGAACAGGTTCATCGGCGAACAGCCCTGCGCGCGCGGATTGGGGTTCGGCCGCGTAAGCTCGCGGCAGGTGACCTGGCCGTTGGGCAAGGCCACCGCGTCGAGTGCGAACTGGAACTCGGTGTTGACCCGCGAATAGCGCGAGAACAGGTGCCGGTCGTTGTGGCCGTACTGGTAGTAGGCGCTCCAGTTCCAGCCTTCGGCGAACTGGCCCGAGAAGCCGATCACCCCGCGCAGCACCTCGGCGTTGACCTCGTTGAAGTTCTCGACCTGGGCGTCCATGTCCTTGCCGAGGCTGAACTGCGTGCCCCCGAGCAAGGTACGCAGGCTCGCCGGGATGTACGGGTTGTCGGGGTTGACGAAGAAGGTCGAGCGCGGGCCCGCGGTCACCCCGGTGTAGGATGCGCGGCGGTTGGCGTAAGTCAGCTCGCCGGTGACCTCGACCCAGTCGGCCAGCTCGTACTCGCCGTAGAGGTAGCCGATCCAGCGCTCGGCCGGGGTCTGGATGTCGGAATCGTCGTAGGTCGAGGCGCCGTCGCCGCCCATGCGCGGGCCGATCTGCGCGCTCTGCACGAACTGCCCTTGGTCGAACTGGACGATCGCCGTCCCGTCTTCGTTGAACCGCTGGTTGCGCGCGGGCACCGCCGCGGGTGCGCGGTTGCGGACCACGCCGCGCGGCTCGTTGAACGCCTGCCGCGAGCCCGGCCCCCAGACGTAGTTGGGCAAGCCGTAGCCGGGCGAGCCGGGCACGTTGAAGCCCGAGGGCGCGCCGCTCGCGGTGATGTTGAGCGCGTTGGTGTAGACGTCCCAACCTTCGGCGCACCAGGTACGGACTTCGGAGCAGTCGCCGATGCCCTTCTTGTCCTCGTACTCGGCGCCGAACACGAGGTGCCCGCGCTCGCCGACCGCCGCGCCGTAGACCAGCGAGGCATGCCAGCCCTCGCCATCGCCGCGGAAGGTCTGGCCGTAGTCGACCTGGCCGCGCAGCCCCTCGAAATCGGTGTCGAGCAGGATGTTGACCACGCCCGCGACCGCGTCCGAGCCGTAGGCGGCCGAGCCGCCGCCGGTGACCGTCTCGACGCGCTCGATCATCGCCGCCGGGATCAGGTTGAGGTCGACCGCACCGCCGTCGGAGGTCGGGATGAAGCGGCGGGTGTTGACCAGCGTCAGCGTGCGCGTGCCGAGAGTGGGATTGAGGCCGCGCAAGTTCGCGTAGGAGGCGCCGACGTCGGCGCCCGCGGTGATCCCGGCGACCGCGTCGGACACGACCGCGGTGTTCTGCGGGATCAGCTCCATGATGTCGCCGGCGTTGACGATCGCGAGATCCTGCAACTGCTCGGAACCGAACACCGTCGACGGGGTCGGCTCGTTGAAGCCGCCGGGCCGCGAGATGCGCGTGCCGGTGACGATGATCGGCGACTCCTCGGCAGCCCCTGCGGGAGCGTCCTGCGCGAGCGCCGGTGCGACCTGCAGCGACCACGCGAGCGCTGCCAGCGCCGAGCCCCGCGCCAGCGCGGCGCTGCCGCCTCTCAACCAGGTGCCTTGCATTGTGTTCTCCCTCTCTCCGGCGCGACGCTGTGCGACTGCGCAGCCTCTCTGACAGGGGCCGGCGCGGGGGACTTTTCCCGGAGGGCGGCATAAGCTGCCGGAAGCGGCACTCCGCGCGCGGAGCGGCGATCAGGCGAAGTAGAGCTGGAGCGCGGTGCGGTCGATCTCGGCGCGCTGCTCGGCGCGGGGGACCCACGAACGGTAGGTGCGCAAGACGTCGGGGTAGGCGAGGCGCTTCTCGTAGCCGACGAACGGCGCGTCGCTGCCCCACAGCAGGCGGTCGGTGCCGACCCGCGCGAGCAGCGCCTCGGCGACGGTCTGCGCGGTCTGCTCGAGGTCGCCCTCGGGATCCTCCTGCCACGCCGCCGGCCCGGCAAGGCGGAACCCGCCGGACAGCTTGATCCAGCAGCGGCCGGTTTCGGCCGCCGCGAGCATCGCCTGGAACCCCGGGCATGCGAGCGGGTCGGCCGGATCGGGATGGCCGAAGTGATCGATCACGAGATTGGCGCCGCTTTCGAGCAGCGCCGAAAGCACAGGCGGCAGCAGGCGCCCCTCGATCGCCACCTGCACGTGCCAGCCGAGATCGCGCACGCGGCGCAGCAGCAGGCGGTAGTCGTCGCCGCGGAAGTCCTCGAAGCTGTCGCGCCGGGCGAGCTGCAGGCGGATGCCGACGATGCCGTCGGCCTGCATCCGCTCGAGCGTGTAGCGGTCGACCGTCGGCGGCACGATCGCGGTGCCGCGCAGCCGCCGGTTGGCGCGCAGCTCGGCGATCATGTAGTCGTTGTAGTAGCCCGAGATGCTGAGCCCCGAGACCACCGAGAAGTGCACCCCGTGCGCGTCCATCGCGGCGATCAGGTCGGCGCCGGTGAACGAGTAGTCGGGCCGGATCCACGCGCCGGCCGAGACCGGCATGTCCGCGGTGAACACGTGCGTGTGGCAATCGACCAGCGGATTGCCGGGAGCCGGCTGCGGTTTCGGGCCTCGCGGGTCGGTCATCGGCGCGGGTAGTCTTCCGCGTTGAGCACCCAGCCGGGCATGTCGGAGAAGTCCTCGCGCGGGGGCGAGAAGATGTCGACCAGCAGGTTGACCTCGGGATGGACCGCGGCCGAGGTGTGGATCACCCGCGGCGGAATCACGCAGACCGACGGCGAGCCGCAGCGCTCGTGCTCGTCGTCGCGCCACTCGGCCTTGTTGGCGGTCCACGGCCAGCGCAAGTGATGCTCGTAGATCCCGCCGGTGGCGAGCGAGCACTGCTCGAAATCGTCGTGGTGGTGCGGGCTCAGCTTGGCCGGGTCGCGCGGGCCGATCTGCGGCGGGAACACGTTGACCATGAAGGTCGTGCAGCGGAAGATCTTGCCGAAGCGCCCCGGCGCATCGGGCACGTCGAGGCTGTAGCTGCGGATGCGCAGCCCGTCGGCGGGCGCGGGCCAGGGCTCGAACGGCGGGACTTGCGGATGCGGGCCGGCGTATTTCCCGGGGTTCGAGACCAGCCGGCAAAGGTCCTCGGACCGGGTCGAGAACAGGCGGATCACCGGGCCGGAGCCGGCGATCGCGATCCGGCTGGCGCCCGGCGGCACCATCGTCACGCTGTAGCCATCGACCCTGGCGCTCTCCTCGCCCGCGTCGATCCGCGCCGACACACCGGCTTCAGGCAGAAGCAGGACATATTCGTCGGGCTGCGCCGCACGCTCGAACACGGCGCCGTCGCGCGCGTCGGAGTAGGCGACGACGAAATTCTGCCCGCGGACGTACCAGGTGCGCTGGGTGCTGTCCTGCTCGCGCGGGGCTTCCTCGTAGAACCGGGCGTATGTCGAGGCGCCGAATGCAGAGGCGGGACCGGCACCCCCGCCGGCCGTGGCCAGGCGCGAGCGTGGATCGTCGGCTTCGTACATCGCCACTCGCAGGCTCCCTTCCGCTCCGGCGAACGCGCTAACCCGCCCGGCGCGCCGCCGCAAACGCTTCCCCGGGGCATTGCCGCCCGGTGAAACACTGCCTTCCGGACGAAGCAAAAGCACGCGATTCCGCGCTATCGCGCCCCCACGCCCCTCACCTCGCCGACCAGCGCGGAGGCGGCGCGGGCAAAAATCGTAGCGTCGTTGCTGACCATGACGTGGGAATAGCCGAGGTCGAGATAGGTTCGCGCCTCGGCCGCGCTGCCCGCGGCGATGCCCGAAAGCTTGCCTGCCTCGCGCGCCAGCCGAGCCACGTTCGCGACCATGTCGCGAGTCTCCGGCTCGTCGGGCCGGCGCCCGCTCGACAGGAACAGGTCGCCGAGGCCGACGAACACGCCTCCCACATGCTCGAGCGCGAGATAGCGTTCCGCGTCGTGCAGCACGTCCCACGCCTCGAGCTGGACCATGCGCAGGCCGGCGTTGCCGCGCGCGACGTAGTCGGCGACCGGCAGCAGCCCCCAGCGTCCGGCGCGCGAGGTGGCGCCGAGGCCGCGCTCACCGGCGGGCGCGAAGACCATCTGCCGGGTGAGCCGCGCGGCGGTGTCGAGATCGCCGACTTGCGGCACGAGCAGCCCGTCGGCGCCCGCGTCGAGCAGCCGCTGGATGTCGCTGCCCTGGCGGTCGGCGAGGCGCACGTAGGCTTTCATGCCCATGGCCTGCGCGGCGAAGATCATCGTGTAGGCGGTGTCGAGCGCGTGCGGCGCATGCTCCATGTCGACGACGACGAAATCGAACCCGGCATGGCCGAGCAGCTCGACCGTCTCGAGGCTCGGGATCTTGATCCAGGTCCCGACCAGACCCGCCGCCGGCTCGTGTCCCGTCATGCTCAAGCTGTCCCCGCGCTCCCGAAGCCCGGCGCAGCATGCGCGCCGGTCCGGTCGAACGCAATCGCCACCGGCCGCCGCTTTGCGCGATCCGGCACGGGGACGCGGGCGCGGTATTCGGTCGGGCTCAGGTCGTGGTGCTCGCGGAAGGCGCGGGTGAACACCGCGTTGCTGGCGAAGCCGCAGCAATGCGCGATCTCGGCGATCGTATGCCCGCGCCAGCGCGGATCGCGCAGGCGGCGGGCGGCTTCGTGCAGCCGGCGGCGCAGCAGGTAGTCGCGCGGGGTCTCGCCGCTCGCCGCAAACAGCCGGCGCACCTCGCGCGTCTCGAAGCCGAGCTCGGCGCCGATCGTGCCGGCCTTGAAGCCCGGATCGTAGAGCCGGTCGTCGATATGGGTGCGGATCAGCAGCAGGCTGTCGGCGTCGGCGCCGAAGGCCATCGCGTAGGAGGTGCCGATCAGCTCGAGCAGGTGGTGCGCGAAGCACTCCTCGTATTGCGGCGAGAGGCCGTGCTCGAGCCGCTGCCACAGGCCGCGGGCCATGACCGCAGCCGAGGGCGCGAGCCCGGTGCCGGCGGGCAGGCGCCGGCCGCACAAGTGCTGCGGCGTGGGCAGGTACTCGCCGATCATGTCGGCCGGCACGCGGATCAGCAGCGTCTCCGCGTCGCGCTCGAGCACGCGCGAGTGCGGCAGCGCGTGGTCGCACAACGCGAAGTCGCCGGGGCCAAGCACCACGCGGTTGCCCTCCTGGCTGAACAGCCCGCGCCCGCGCGCCTGGATGATGATCGAGTAGAGCCGCGGCGAGGTGCGGTCGATGTGGGCGGCGGTGCGGTTGATCGCGCAGCGCCCGGTCGCGAGCCGCGCGAGGCCGAGCGGCCCCAGGTGGCTCATGGCGAGACCGGCGGAGAAATCGTCGTCGAACGGGATGAAGTCGGCCGCCGCGAGCACGCCCGAATAAAGCGCGCTCCACGCCTGCGCGGTGCCGCCCGCATCGCAGCCTTCGGTGCTGACCCTCTGCATCCCCATATCCCGGCCGACTCGGGCACGCCCGTGCCCGATCCTCCTCCTACGCCGCCCGAGCGGCAACACTTGCGCGGGACGGCAGCGAGCCTTGCCTAGCGCCCGCCGGAGACCGCGAGATTGGCACCTGTGACGAACGAGGCCTCGGCCGAGGCCATGAACATGACCGCGGCGGCGATCTCCTCGGGGGTGCCGATGCGGCCGATCGGCGAAAGCCCGGCGGCGCGCTCCTGCTTGGCGGCATCGAGCATCTGCGTGGCGACCGGCCCGGGCGAGACCGCATTGACGCGGATGCCTTCCTTGCCGACCTCGCGGGCCAAGCCGCGGGTCAGGCTGTCCACGCCGCCTTTCGAGGCGGCGTACCAGACATGCTCGCCGGGCGAGCCGTAGTCCGAGGCGCGCGAGGAGAGGAACACGATCGCCCCGCCCGCGCCGCCGCGCGCGGTCGACATGCGGGCGATCGCTTCGCGCGCGCAGAGCATCGCGCCGGTCAGGTTGACCGCGATCACCCGGGCGATCGTGTCGGGCTCTGCCTCGGCCAGGGGCGAGGCCGCACCAGTGATGCCGCCGCTGTAGGCGAGCGCGTCGAGCCGGCCCATCGCGTCGGCCGCGGCGAACAGCGCGGAAACTTCGTCCGGCATCGAAGTATCGGCGCGAACTGCTCGCGCGACCCCGCCGGCGGCCTCGATGCGGGCAACGACTTGCTGCGCCGCTGCTTCGTTGCTCGCGTAGGTCAGCAGCACCGCATACCCGGCGTCGGCCGCCGCAAGCGAGATCGCCGCGCCGATGCCCCGGCTGCCGCCCGCGACGACGAAGACTCCGCGTTCACCCATCGCCCGATCCCTCCGCTTTGTCCGACTTGTGCTGCGCTACCGGCGCGCTGGCGAGTGTTTTTAGTTGATCCGGCACGCACGCTTGATCGCGCCCGCGAAACGGGTGGCGAGCCCGTCCCGGGTCTTCTAACCCCGGGACGGACAGGGGTCGAACGATGCATTCCACCGGACAGAGCGCGATGAACACGCCCGGCCGCGCCCTGCGCAACACGCCGCCCGACCCATTCCCGCGCAAGCCCGCGTTCACGCTCCCCGCGGGGAGCTGGGACTGCCACATCCACCTGTTCGGGCCGGCGAGCCGCTTCGCCTTCGCGCCCGAAAGCCCCTACGTGTCCGACGACGCGTTGCCCGAGGACTACCTCGCGGTGCAGGACACGCTCGGGCTCAAGCGCGCGGTGGTGGTCAGTGCGGGCGGCTATGGCGCCGATACCCGCCATGTGCGCTGGGTGCTCGAGACCCACGGCGAGCGGCTCCGCGGGATCATCCTCGCGCCCGACGACCTGAGCGGCGCGCAGGCCGAGGAGCTCGCCGCGCTCGGCGTGCGCGGGGTGCGCATGTTCGGCGCGCCGCCGGGCAACGAGTGGGATCACCTGCCGCGGATCGACGCCCGGCTCGCCGGCACGGCGCGCGAGATCGGCTGGCACGTCCAGTACCACTCGATCACCCGCGACGACATCGAGCACGCGGCGGCGCCGCTGCTCGCGCTCGACTGCCCGGTGGTGCTCGATCACTTCGGGATGTTCGATCCGCGGCTCGGGCTCGACCAGCCGGGCTTCGCGGCGATCCTGCGGATGCTCGACAGCGGCCGCGTGTGGGTCAAGCTGTCGGGCCCGATGCGGGCGGCGCGCGAGGAGGATATGCCCTACCCCTCGATGACCCGCTTCGCGCACGCACTCGTCGCGCATGCGCCGGAGCGGCTGCTGTGGGGCTCGGACTGGCCGCACGTGCAGATGAACGGCCGGGTCATGCCCAACGACGGGGACCTGCTCGGGCTGCTCGCGGAGTGGGTGCCGGACGAGGCGGTGCGGCGGCGGGTCTTGGCCGAGAACCCGCTGGCGCTGTACGAATAGAGAGCTGCCTCGGCCACGTCGCCAGCCAGCCATCCTCCCTACCTCCGTCATCCCCGCGAAAGCGGGGACCCCGCTTTCGCGGGGGAGACGAGTATCGCGTGGGTAAGCTGGCGGTCTAGGCTAGCGCAACGCCTGCGCTCAGGGCTCGGGGAGCACGTACTTCGGCATCAGGTACCGCGGCACGCGCCCGCTGACCGGGTTCACGTAGTGGAACCACATGTGCGGCACGCGCGGGAAGGCCGGGTTGATGTCGCCGGTGTTCATCGCGTCGAACGGCTCGTTGGCGACCGCGCCCAAGGGCGGTGCCGAACGCGAGCCGGCGTCGTCGGCGATCTTGGTCCAGCCGGTAGCGTAAGGCGCGTAGATCAGATGGTCGATGTCGGCGCGCCTGATCCGCCAGGCGCCGTCCTCGAACACGAGGTCGTCCTCGTACATGCCGGTGACGATCATCGGCGAGCGCGGCGGTGAGCCTTCGGGCGCCGCCTGCGGCGGGATCACGGTCTGGAACAGCCGCGCGCGGATCTGCGCGCGGCTGCCGTCGGCCGAGACGTGCACCACCGGCTGGGTCAGCATGTGCATGTTGATCGCGGTCCGCTTGGGATTGTACGGCCCGTAGCGCCGGCGCGAGAACGAGGCGATCCGCGCGGGCGTGCGGATGAAGCCCCCTCCCGCCGAATCCCGCTCGCCTTGCGCGGCGAAGAGCGAGGCCAGCTCGTCCCAGTGATTGTCGTCGAGGTACTGGCCGTATCCGCCGGTCAGGTTTTCGGCGGAATCGTAGGCGGCAGCGGCGTGCAGCCGGGCCTCGGTCTCGGCCAGGCTCGCCGCGCGCAGCGGCCGCGGCGTCGGGGGCTTGCGCTCGAACGGCCAGATCGGCGGCTGGTTCTCCAGAGCCGTGCCGGACGCCTGCCAGTCCTTGGCCCAGCCCTTGTCGTAATCGGTCCTCACCCATTGCGCCCGGCGCATGTGCGCGATGCGCCACACGCCGCCGCGCTTGGCATAGAGGTTGTCGAACCGGCTCAGCGTCCACCACGCCCTGTCGTTGTTCTCGCCGAGCATGCCGAGCTCGAGCCCGCGCGCGCGGGCGCTGCGGCCGTCGGCGGCGACCTCGATCACGAGATCGTGCTGGATGCGGTCGTTGACCTCGCCATAGCGCAGTCCCTCGGGCCCCTCCGCCTCGAGCCAGCTGCGGATGCCCCGCAGGCCTTGCCATTCGCCGACGCCGTAGACCGAGACGCGCGCCGTCGGCTCGAACAAGTCGACGACGTCGTCCCACATCTTGAAGTCCTGGTAGTACCCCCAGGCGTTGTGCAGGTTGCGCACCGCGTCCTCGTCAAGCAGCGCCTCGATCCGCGCGGCGAGCTCCGGCAGGCCGGCGCCCTCGCCCGCGGCTGCCGGAACGCCGGCGCCGAGGACGAACGGCTTGCCGATATCGGCGGGCTCGAAGTGATAGGGCACCAGCGGCATCTCGGGTTTGACCGCGCGCCAGCCGTTTTCGTACGAGCCGAGCATCGTCGGCATGAAGATCTGCCGGCTGATCCGCCACGTGCCCTCCTGGCGGACGTACTCGTTCTCGAAGATCCCGCCCTGCCAGCTCGCCTCGCCACCATAGCTGCCGCGCATCGAGAACGCGTGCCAGCGGCCTTTGGCGCTTTCCCCGTCGTCGGCGAGGATGACGATCGGTGCCATCAGGAACGGCGCGTGGACGGTCTTCTCGGGCAGGCCCGCAGTGCCCTTGCCGATCGCGCGCACGAAGTACTCGTGGATCGCCGCGCGGCCGTGGAAGCGGTCGTCGCCGTGCGCCAGCTCCGCATCGTCGGTGAACAGCGCCGCCGCGCGGTCCCATTCGCCGAGATCGACGTAGAGCGCCCAGGCGTTCTGCAGCCGCTTGACCGCGCGCACGCTCTCGACCCGGTCCAGGTCGCGCGCGAGCCGGGCAAGCCTTTCGGCGTCGGTCCCGGCTGCGCGGGCAGGCAGCGGAAACGCCGCGGCGCAGCCGAGCATTGAGGCTCCCCACAGCACCTCGCGCCGACCGCACCGCATGCTGCTCCCCTTCCCCGCCGGATCAGAACCGCTTGCTCACCGTCAGGTACCACTGCCGCGGCGCGCCGGGCTGGGCCTGGGTGTTGGGCCGGCCGAACGCCTGGTAGTCGAACCAGTTGAGGTAGTAGAACTTGTCGAACAGGTTCGTCACCCCGGCCGCGACCGAGAAGTCGTAAGGTTCGTTGTCGTAGGTCAGCCGCGCGTTGACGATCGAGCGGGCGCCGTTGAGGTCGTTGTACTTGGTCGAAGTGCCGCTGATGACCTCGCTGCTCTGGAAGACCCAGTCGAGCCGCGGGGTGAACGAGCCCCGCAGTGTGTCGACGGGGATTTCGTAGGCAATGCCGGCGTTCGCGGTCCAGAACGGGTTGAACTGCCGCCGGTTGACCGTGCGCGCGGCGATGTCGGGCGACTTGAACTTCGACCAGCCGACCGAGCCGTTGATCGTCAGTCGGTCGATCGGGTTGAGCGTGTACTCGAGCTCGGCACCGCGGACGGTGGCGGGTACGTTCACGTAGTACGTCCGCGTCAGGCAGACGATGCCGGTGCCGGCGGGCACCGTGGTCGGGCTGCAGCGGGTCGAATCCGGCGGGCCGCCTTCGAGCGGGATCAGCTGCTGGTTGCCGACCGCGGGCTGTCCGGTGTTCGGGTCGATCAGCGCATCGGCGCCGCCGATCGCGGTCGGGCGGTTGTTGAAGTCGGTGTAGAACACCGCGGCGTTGAACCGCGCGCGCCGGTCGAACAGGTCGAGCTTGGCACCGAGCTCGTAGGCGAGGTTGTCGTTGCCGTCGAACTGCACCACGTGGCTCGGCTGCAGCGGCCGCGGGTTGTAGCCGGGCAGCGAGTTGCCGGTGGCGACCGAGGCATAGACCATCGCGTGCTCGCTAATGTCGTAGTCGAGCCCGACCCGCCAGGTGAACTTGTCCTGCCGTGGGGTGACCTGGAAGATGATGTCGCTCGAGTTCGGATGCGGCGGGACGTCGTTGAAGTTGGTGTAGTCGACGAACTTCTTGTCCCACGAGTAGCGCCCGCCGAGGGTCAGCGAGAGCGGGAACTCGAACGGGTGCAGCGTGGTGTTGGCGAACACCGCCTTGCTGTTGGGCTCGTAGGTCGTGTCGACCGCGCGCACCGCGCTGCCGACGACCGAGTAGTTGGTCGCATGGAAGTAGCCGAACGCGTCGAAGTAGAACGCGCCGAGCACGAAGTCGGCCCAGTCGTAGTGGCCGGCGAGGCGAATCTCGGCATTGTCGTAGTGCTCGCCGATCGCCGACGCGACGTGCTCGCCGACGAGCACCCCGCCGTCGTTGTCGAACGCATGCGTCTCGTCCATCTCGCGGTGGCCGTAGATCAGCGTCAGGTCGAGCTCGGGCGTGAGCTCCCACTCGAGCTTGCCCGAGACGCCCCAGTGCCTGAGGTGGTTGATCGGGTCGATCAGGTTGCCGCCGCGCGTCGCCCGGCCGTTGTAGAACGCGCTGTTGGGCACCACGGTGCCGGGTGCGATGCGGTCGATGTAGCTGACGTAGCTGAGGAACGGGTCGCCGGGGTCGAACCGCTGGTCGTAGACCATGCCGAAGTAGGCCGCCTGGCTGGTGATCCACGCCGGCAGGCCGGTGGTGATCAGGTTGACCAGCGTATCGGCCGGGTTCTCCGAGTTGTCCCAGGTCTTGTCGGCGTTGAGCGTCAGGGTCACGCTGTCGAGCGGCTCCCAGCGGAACGAGCCGCGCACCGCGCGCACGTCCTCGCCGCCCTGGTGGCCGATCACGCAGTTGTCGGGCGTGAAGCTCGGGTTCGAGGCGAGCTGCGGGTCGAACAGCGGGAAGGTCCCGGCGAGCTCGGGCGTGCCGCGGCGGCGCAGCTCGCACGTGAAGTCGAGCACCTTCTGGTAGCCGGTGCGCTGCTTCGACAGGCCCGAGATCATCAGCGCGGCGTTGTGGCCGATCGGCAGGTTGATCCCGGCGCGCAAGTCGAGCCGGCTGTAGTCGCCCACGGTGAACTCGGCGTAACCCGAAGTCTCGTCGAACTGCGGCTGGCGCGAGACGATGTTGACCGCGCCGGCCAGCGCGTTGCGGCCGAACAGCGTGCCCTGCGGCCCGCGCAGCACCTCGATGTGGTCGATGTCGAGCAGGTCGAAGTTCGAGCCGAGCAGGATCGGATAGTAGACGTCGTCGATGTAGTACGAGACCGCCGCCTCGCCGCCGAGGCTGGTGTCGCCGGTGCCGAGGCCGCGGATGAAGGTGGTCACGCCCGGGCCGAAGGCGCCCTGCACGCGGCGGAATTGGGCGTTGGGGACGACCGCGCTCAAGTCGGCGACGCTGTCGAGCCCGCGCTCCGCGAGCTCGTCCGAGGTGACCGCGGTGATCGCGATCGGGGTGTCCTGCAGGTTGGTCGTCTGGCGGGTCGCGGTGACGAAGATGTCGCCGATCGCGCCACCGTCCGCGGGCTGGCCGCCGGCCTCTGCGGCCCCCTGCGCACCTTGCGGCGTGTCCTGGGCGACGGCGGGGCTGGCGAGCGCCAGCGCGAGGAGCGAAGCGGTCGCGTAGCCGAACTCAATCCTGGTCATGATCCCGGGCCCTCTCCTTTTGGGACCCGATGCCGCGCGCCGAGCGTCGCCGGGCGTCGTGGTCCGGGGCGGAGGCTATCGAAGGGCGGCGCAATGTATTGCCTGCAGCGGCATCTGGTGTTGCCACCTCGGCACAGGCGGGCCGGAGGATTTGACACGCCCCCGCACCTCCCCGACAAAGGCCACGCGGCGAGTCCGTCCGGAGCACGAACGAACTCGAGAGCGGGCCGCCACGGGAAGGGGACCCAATGCAGGAGCTTGCTCAGGCGGCACGCGTGCCGGCCGGCTTGATCGCGCCCGCGCGTGTGTCGCGGACGCCCCGCATCCACCAGTTCGGGCCGATCGAAGCGCTCGGCCTGCGCCACGGCTCGTCCGCCGGCGAGCCGCAGGCGATCGTTTCGCGCGAGCACGGCTATGCTTTCGTGCTGATGACCGCGGGCGAGGCGCACGCGCGGCACTACGGCAACAGCTGCGTGCTCGCCTGCGGCGACTTCCTGCTGGTCGACGGCGCCGCGCCGCTCGAGTTCGCGTTCGAGGGGGCCGGCGCGGCGATCGTGCTGCGGGTTCCCGCGCGCGTGCTGCGCAACCACCTGCCCTCGCCCGACCAGTTCTGCGGCGTCGTGCTGCGCGCGAGCGACGGCATCGCGCAGGACGTCGGCGAGCTCGTGCGGTGCATCTTCGGCCAGCTCGAGGACGGGCTCTCGGCGCAGTTCCACGGGCGCATCGCGCGCAACCTGCTCGACACGCTGGCGACCGCGTTTTCGATGGCGCTCGAGGACAGCCTGACCGGCTCGCCGCTGCTGTGCAGCCGCAATGCTCGCGTGCGGCTGCGGATCGAGCGCGACTTGCGCGACCCGGCGCTGAGCCCCTCGCGCGTGGCCGCGCGGCTGCGCATGTCGCCGCGCTACCTCAGGGCGATCTTCGCCGCGAGCAACGAGACGGTCTCGGCCTACATCCTGCGCCGCCGGCTCGAGGAATGCGCGCGCGAGCTGGCCGATCCCGAGCGCCGCGGCGCTTCGATCACCGAGATCGCCTTCGGCTGGGGCTTCAACAGCGCGCCGCACTTCACCCGCAGCTTCCGCGAGCGCTTCGGCATGTCGCCGCGCCAGTACCGCGCCTGCGCCGGCAGCCGCGGCCTCGCGGCGGACCGTAGCGAGCGCCTGGCGCCAGCCTTGGCCGAATGAGGGAGATGAGGATGCGGAACGCTTTGCTGGCCGGAGCCTTCGTAGCCGCGGCATGCGCCGGGCCCGCCTTCGGTCAGGGGCAGTCGGCGGCGGAGCAGCTCGGCTCCGTCCAGGCCTGCCGGACGATCGCCGACCTCGCGCAGCGCGTGGCCTGCTACGACCGCGCCAGCGCGCCGGGAGCAGCCCCGGCGCCGATCGCGCCCGTGCCGCCTCCGCCGACGCCCGAGGAGCAGTTCGGACGTTCGGCCGAGCGCGCCCGGCCGGCGCCGCCGCCTCCGCCACCCGAGGCCCGCGCGGCGGCTTCCTCCCCCGAGCTCGACCAGCTCAGCGCCAGGATCGTCGCGCTGCGCAGCGACGCGCTCGGCCGCCTGTCGTTCGTGCTCGACAACGGCCAGGTCTGGCGGATGACCGAATCCGAAGGGGTGTTCGACTTCCCCAGCCGCGGCGACACGGTGACGATCCGCCGCGGGGCGATCGGCGGCTATCGGCTCGACTGGGGCAGCAACGTCGGCGTGCGGGTCGCCCGCCAGGACTGAGCGATCTGCTGCCTTGCACGAGGCGGCATCGATGATTGACCGGTAGCGGCGGCGCTCCGCGGCATAATAGCCGCAACCTGTAAACTATGTATTCCTTCCGACTCGGCAAGCCTGGGACAAGTCAGGCTGTCGTCGGCGGGCCTTCGTGCCGGCCGGAAGGGGAGACGATTGCATGTTGTTCGTGCCAGCTGCGCGCGCCGATGAGGTGTGCTTGGGCGATATCGCGCATCCGTTACTTATCCATGGTTCCGAATTGCCTGCAAAGCTAAGCATTAGCTTTCAGATGATCGGCTTTCTAGCAAACCATAACTTCCGGCTTATCGATCGCCATCACTTCGCGATGCGTTGCTTTCCGCGGCCGCTCGGAGGACCCCGCCAGCCAAACACAAGGGGAGGGGAAGCATGAGCAGCAATCCAATCGGGCGGCGCGCGCGTCGGCGCGCCGCGTTCGCCGTCGGGGCCAGCATGGCCGCGCTGGCGCTGTCGGCCGCACCGGCCGAGGCGCAGGACGCGCCGCAGCCCGAGGCCGCCACGCCGGCACCCGCGGCTGGCGACAACACGATCCTGGTCACGGGCTCGCGCATCGCGCGGCGCGACTACACCGCGACCAGCCCGATCGTCACCGTCGATGCCGCGCTGCTCGAGCAGTCGAGCTCGATCAATCTCGAGGCGAACCTCAACAAGCTGCCGCAGCTCGCGCCGGCGCTGACCCAGTTCGGACCGCCGACAGGCCGCGGCGACATCGAATCGACGGCGACCAACACCCCCGGCGCGACCACCGTCAGCCTCCGCCAGCTCGGCGCCAACCGCAACCTCGTGCTCGTCGACGGGCGCCGGCAGACGCCGATCAACGGCACCGGCGTGGTCGACATCAATTCGATCCCCTCGGCGGCGATCGAGCGCGTCGAGATCATCACCGGCGGCGCGTCGTCGACCTACGGGGCCGACGCGGTGAGCGGCGTGGTCAACTTCATCCTCAAGAGCGACTTCGAGGGCGTCACGCTCGACGGCCAGTACGGCATCACCGAGCGCGGCGACGGCGCCGAGTACCGCGTGTCGGGCCTGATCGGCGCCAACACGTCCGACGGGCGCGGCAACGTGATGCTCGGGATGGAGCGCTACAACCGCGAGCAGATCAGGCAGTTCTCGCGGCCGTGGTACGTCGATCTCTATTCGAGCCCGGATACGCTCGGGAACACCATCTTCGGCTTCGAGCAGACCTACTTCCTGTTCCCGACCCAGGCCGGCCGGCCGGCCGGCAGCGGCAATCCGAACCAGGGCGTGCTCAACGCGATGTTCCAGGCCAAGGGCCTTCCGGCCACCCAGCCGAACGGCGCTCCGCTCAACGTGCCGACGACAGCGATGTTCTACATGAACACCGACAACACGCTGTTCCTCAACCAGGGCAACGGCACCGGCGCCAACTACGTGCCGCTGCTCGCCGGCTACACCGGGACCGTCGACGGCGTGCGCCGCAAGCTGACCTCGGGCGGGTTGCTGCGCGACAACTACGTCGACCAGATGCTGTCGACGCCGATGGACCGCTGGTCGTTCTTCGCCAAGGGCAACTACGAGCTCAACGACTGGATCGGCCTGTTCGGCCAGGCCAACTTCACCCGCTCGCGGGTGTTCACGCGCAACCTCGTCGCGCCGGCGATCACCAGCTGGAGCGTGCTGATCCCGCACGGCACCGACGTGTTCCTCGGCGACTACACGCTCAACAACAGCCCGGGGCCCGACGGCCTCTACAAGACCGCCGACGACATCCCGGTGGTCGGCGCGATCAACCTCGGCATCCCGTCGTCGGTGCTGGCCAACGGCAACACCCACCCGGACTACCTCCCGGGCGGCCGCTTCGGGCTCAGCTGCGGTCCGGTCGGCGGGTGCACCAACAACCAGGTCTATCCGGTTCCGGGCGAGCTCAACACGCTGCTCAACAGCCGCACCTCGCCGAACTCGCCGTTCCAGATCAACAAGTTCCTGAACGAGCTCGAGCAGCGCGAGCTCGACAACCGGACGACCAACTTCCAGGTCCTCGCCGGGCTCGAGGGCACGGTTCCGGGCACCGACTTCACCTGGGAAATCTACGGCGCGCACGGCGAGAGCGTGACCAAGACCGACCAGTACAACTTCGCCTCGGTGCTGCGCTGGCGCGCGGTGCTGAGCTCGCCGAACTACGGCGAGGGGTTCACCTTCAAGGGCAACTCGGGCACTCCGGGCGGCGGCTTCCAGGGCGCCACCGGCCGCTGCACGAGCGGGGTCAACCCGTTCACCCAGGTCGCCTGGACCCCCGACTGCGCCGATGCCGTGCGCACCAACCTGCAGACCGAGAACAAGAACACCCAGGACGTGGTCGAGGCCAACATCCAGGGCGGGCTGTTCGACCTGCCCTACGGGCAGCTGCGCTTCGCGGCGGGCGCCGCGTACCGCAAGAACGCGATCGACTTCCATCCCGACGGGCAGTCGACCGAGGGCACCTCGTTCTTCGAGCCGGTCAACGGCATCTACCCGCAGGGCGCGACCAAGGGCTCGGTGACGACCAAGGAGATCTACGGCGAGGTGCTGATCCCGCTGCTCTCGGGCCTGCCGTTCGCCGAGGAGCTCAACATCGAGGCCGGCTATCGCCTGTCGGACTACGACATCGACAGCGTCGGCACCATCGGCACCTACAAGATCAACGGCGAGTGGGCGCCGACCGACTGGCTGCGCTTCCGCGGCGGGTACCAGCGGGCGAGCCGCGCGCCGAACTTGGCCGAGCTGTTCACCGCGGCGACCTCGACGCTCGGCACCTCGTCCGACGGCGATCCGTGCTCGCGCGCCAACCCGGCGAACCCGGTCGGCATCGGCAACTATTCGGCGAACCCGGTCGGGCTCGATTCCGAGCTGCAGCCGATCGCCAACGACACCAACGGCGGCAACCCCGACGCGGCCAAGGTCGAAGCGCTGTGCCGGCAGATCATGAACGCCGACGGCAACAACGGCGCCGCGACCTACTACGCCCCGGGCCGCACCTACAGCGCGGTCACCGCGGGGCTCGGCTTTCCGACGCTGGTCGGCAACCCGAACCTCAAGCAGGAGGATGCGACGACCTACACGATCGGCGGGGTGATCCGCTCGCCGTCGAACAGCCCGTGGTTCAGCCGGCTCAACTTCTCGGTCGACTATTACAACATCGACCTGACCAACGCGATCGCCCAGCAGAGCATCGACGGCGTCTACCGGCGCTGCTTCGCGCGGCAGTTCAACCCGAACTACGAGCTCAACCAGTTCTGCGGGCTGGTCGGGCGCACTCCGGGCACCGGCGAGGTCGCGACCGTCGGCATCACCTACTCGAACGCCGGGCGGATCCGCACCTCGGGCATCGACGCGCAGCTCAACTGGGCGCTCGACCTCGGCGAGATCGGCACCGGGTTGCCGGGCACGTTCATGACCAGCGTGCAGACGACCTACCTGCTCAACTTCGAGACCACGACCGACGAAGGCGTGATCCCGCTGGTCGACTTCGTCGGCACCACCGGCAGCGGGCAGGTCGGCACCAATGCCGGCTCGTACCGCTTCAAGGCGTTCACGACCTTCACTTACGCGGTGTCGGGCGCGACCTTCTCGCTGCAGTGGCAGTACAAGTCGGCGGTCGATTCGATGCAGAGCGTGCTCGACACGGCGAGCAACATCACCGGCTTCCCGGCCTACCACCTGTTCAACCTCAACGGGACTTATGCCGTGACGCCCGACGTCCAGTTCCGCTGGGGTGTCGACAACCTGTTCGACAAGGCGCCGCCGGTCGGGACCGTCAACCTCAACGCCGACGGGCGCGCGACGCTGCGCGGGGGCGCGCTCGACCCGGCGCAGTACGACGTCATCGGCCGCCGCTTCTTCATCGGGGCGACGTTCGACTTCTGAGGGGAGTCTTGCAGTCTCCTCACTTGGGCCCTCCTCCGGGAGGGCCCTTTTTTATCGCGCGATGCGCCGGCGCGGCAGCTCGACCGTCGCAGCGGGCCCGTCGGCGAGCGCGTCCGCTGCGAGCACGAAACGGTAGCGGCCGGCGGCGACGGTCCAGCCGTCGTCCTGCCACTCGGCGACCGTGCGCCACTCGAGCGGCACCTCGACCTGCTTCGCCGCGCCGGGCGCGAGCTCGACCTTGGCGAAGCCGGCGAGCCGGCGCATCGGCCGCCCCGCCGCGTCGGCGAGGTAGACCTGCGGTACGTCCGCCCCCGCGCGCCGGCCGGTGTTGCGCACCGTGAACCGCGCCACGAGCCGCTCGCCGTCGCGCGCGACGGTCAGCCCCTCGTGCGCGAAGCTCGTGTAGGAAAGCCCGTGGCCGAAGGCGAACAGCGGCGCCTTGCCCTCGCGCGCGAACCAGCGGTAGCCGAGGTCCGAGCCCTCGATGTCGTAGTTCACGTCGAGCGTCTGTCCGGGAGCGCCGGTGCCGACGAAGTTCGGCTCGACCGTGCCGAGCCCGTCGAGCACCGGCCGCGGAAGCTGCGCTTCGGACTGCGGAAACGTGATCGGCAGCCGGCCCGAGGGATTGACCTTGCCGAACAGCACGTCGGCGATCGCCTCGCCGCCGCGCGCGCCCGGGTACCACGCCTCGACGATCGCCTTGACCTGGTCCTTCCACGGCATCCTGACGGGCCCGCCGGTCTGGAGCACGACGATCGTGTTCGGATTGGCCCCCGCCACCGCCGCGATCAGCGCGTCCTGCCCGTCGGGTAGCGACAGGTCGGGCAGGTCGTAGCCCTCGGTCGCGTACTGCGTCGCGAACACGATCGCGACATCGGCCTCGCGCGCCGCCAGCGCCGCCTCGCTCGCATAGCGCCCGTCGCGGAAGCGTACGGTCGCTCCGGGTGCCGCCGCGCGGATCGCGGCGAGCGGCGCCGAACGGTTGTAGTCCTGGTCGAGCATCGCCCCGAACGCCGCCGCGCCGTCGCGGTTCGACGGCACCGAGATCGACGGTCCCTCGTCGCCGAGCACCTTCGACGAACCCCCGCCGACCACGGTCCCCGCATCGGCATGCCCGCCGATCACCGCGATCCGCTTCACGTCGGGCCCGAGCGGGAGGATGCCGCCCTCGTTCGCCAGCAGCACGATGCCCTCGCGCGCGACTTCGAGCGCGACCTCGGAATTCGCCGCCGCGTCGACCGCGCCGATCGCCGCCGGATGCGCGTCGAGCCCGTTGTCGTAGATCGCCCACAGCACCCGCCGGGCCATCTCGCCGAGCCGGTTGCCGTAGTTCATGTCGGTCCCGGCGAGCGCCTTGAGCGGTGCGCCGAAGAACGGCTGCGGGTCGATCGCCGAGCCCGACTGCTGGTCGAGCCCGGCGAGCGCGTAGTCGACCGCGTCGACCGCGCCCCAGTCGCTCATCACGAAGCCCTGGTAGTCCCAATCCTCGCGCAGGACCTTGGTCAGCAGGAAGGAATTGCCGCAGCTCTGCGCGCCGTTGGTGGCGTTGTAGGCGCACATCACCGAGCCCGGATCGCCCTGCTCGATGGCGATCTCGAAGGCGAGCAGGTCGCTCTCGCGCAGCGCGTCCTCGGCGATCACCGTGTTCATGAACGCGCGCCCGGTTTCCTGTGGGTTGATCGCGAAGTGCTTGAGGGTCGAGATCACGTGGTTCGCCTGGATCCCGCGCACCGCCGCGCCGCCGAGCGTGCCGGCGAGCAGCGGATCCTCGGACAGGTACTCGAACGTGCGCCCGTTGCGCGGCTCGCGCATCAGGTTGATCCCGCCCGCGAGCATCACGTTGAACCCCTTGGCGCGCGCCTCGGCGCCGATCATCCGCCCGCCGCGCTCGATCAGCTCGGGATCGAACGTCGCGCCTTGCGCGGTGCCCGAGGGCAGCTGCGTGCCGCCGTTGCCGCGCGCGCCGCCGATCCAGGTCACGCCGAGGCTCGCGTCGGTCTCGTAGAGCGCGGGAACGCCGAGCCGCGCGACGCCCGAGACGAAGCCCGCACCCGGCCGCGCTTCGGCCGGCGGCGGCGCGCGCCCGGGAATGGCCGAGGCCGTGTGTCCGAGCGTGAGCGCGATCCGCTCGTCGTCGGTCATCTGCGCTTCGGTCGCGTCGGCGCGCGCCCGCGCCTGGTCCTGCGCCGAGGCAGCCGGGGCGAAGCCCGCCAGCATGCTCGCGCCCAACAGCGCCGCGCCGACGCGCCGGCGGATTGCCCAACTGCCCAACCGAATTCTCCCCCTCGCCTTCGCCACGCTTGCGTTTTGCGGCGAATCCAGACAACGTTGTCTCGACTCTGCGGGGATGGGCGGTGCTTGTCAAATGGCGGCGGGTGAAAGCGACACGGTGAGCGCGGCCGGCCGGCGCCCGACCATCAAGGACGTCGCCGCGCGTGCCGGGGTCTCGTTCAAGACTGTCAGCCGGGTGATGAACGGCGACACCCACGTCAACGAGTCGATGCGCGAGGCAGTCGAGGCGGCGATGGCCGCGCTCGGCTATCGCCCGCACCGCGCGGCGCGCGCGCTGCGCTCGAGCCGGACTTACGCGATCGCGCTGCTCGCCGGCAGCCGCGACGAGCCCGCGCCCGGCGAGCGCGCGGCATTTCCCGAATATCTCGGCGAAGTCATCGCCGGCTGCGCCCAGTCCTGCCGCCCGGCGGGTTTCCACCTCGTGCTCGAGCTGCTGACGTACGGCGACCGGCGCAAGGCCGTGGCGGTCGCCGGCGCCTTGCTCGACGACCTCGCGCCCGACGGGGTCGTGCTGGTCCCGCCGCTGTGCGATCTCGGCTGGCTGCTCGACCTGCTCGAGCAGCGCGCGATCGCCTATGTCCGGTTGATGCCCGGCGCGGAGCCGGGCCGCGGCGCTTGCCTCGCGGTCGACGACTTCACCGCCGCGCGCGAGCTGACCGCCAGGCTGCTCGACGCCGGCCACCGCCACCTCGCGTTCATTGCCGGCCCGCCCGACCACCTGGCCGCGCGCGCGCGCAGAGCCGGGTTCGAAGCCGCGCTCGCCGAATGCCCCGAGGCGCGTGCGCGCATCGGCGAAGGCGACTTCTTCCTCGCTTCGGGCGAGCGCGAGGCCGCCCGCCTGCTCGCCGGCGCCGACCGGCCGACCGCGCTGTTCGCCGCCAACGACAGCATGGCGGCCGGCGCGTTGCGCGCCGCGGCCGCGCTCGGCCTCACAGTGCCCGGCGACCTTGCGCTCGCCGGGTTCGACGATTCCTCGATCGCCGGCCTGACCGCGCCGCCGCTGACCTCGGTGCGCCAGCCGACCACCCAGCTCGCGCGCCGCGCCGCGGCCATGCTGATCGCCGCCGCGAGCTCGGGCGAGCAGCCCACGCCGGGCATCGAGCGGCTCGCCTGCACGATCGTCGAGCGCGACAGCACACGCTGAATTTTCCAGGGGAGAGTACCAAGACCATGACCGCGATTGTCCGTTTGACCGTCCTCGCTGCGTCCTTTCTCGCCGGTGCTGCGGCCGCGCCGGCGCTGGCGCAGCCGGCGCCCGCGCAGCCCGCGAGCTGCCTGCCACAAGGCATGTTTCCCGGCCCGGCTGCCTACAAGTCGGTCGAGCAGCTGCCCGACGGCCGCGTCGCCTTCCGCATCTGCGCGCCGCAAGCGCAGGAGGTGCGCGTCACCAGCAACGACATCGACGAGGCGATCCCGATGGGCATCCAGCCGGGCTCGACGCGCGGTCTGGCGATGACCAAGGATGCGACCGGCCTGTGGACTGCGACCACCGCGGTGCCGGTCCCGCCCGACACCTACCGCTTCAACTTCCAGGTCGACGGCGCCCGCGTGCCCGACCCCCAGGGCACCACGTTCAGCCACGAGCGCGTCGGGACCAACTCGACGTTCGAGACCACCGGCCCCGCGGGCGAGTTCCAGACCTGGAAGCAGGGCGTGCCGCACGGCGCGGTCAGCCGGATCGAATACTGGTCGAGCACGCTCGG
>CBHWED010000005.1:0-38186 GCA_966112795.1 uncultured bacterium | reverse complement strand
GCGCGATCCCGCACAACGCGATCCTGCAGCAGCTCGGCTACCCGGTGAACGTGATCGCCGGTGCCGGCAGCGCGGCCGATGGCAACTACGAGGAGATCGCGCAGCTGCTGCGCGAGAGCGAGCGCGGGCGCCAGCTCGTGCGGCTGATCCGCGCGGCCAATGCGCTGGCCAGCGTCAAGACCGTGGCGGCCTACGGCGAGCTGTTCAACTCGGCCTACTGGGCGAGCCGGCCCTATCGCGGGACCGAGAGCCATCTGTCGGACCCGTGCCAGGCGCTCGCCGAGTACCTGATCAAGGACGACCGTGCCGGGGTGTTCCGCCGGCTCGCCTCACGCCTCAGGGTCGATGCGCTCAAGCTGCACCGGCTGCTCGCGCTGGTGCCCGACGAGAGCCCGCGTGAGGACCGCGAGCAGGTGCGCCGCGCGATCGGGGTGTGCCAGGCGCTGCGGCTTGCGCTGCTGCAGCACATGTTCCTGCGCGCGGTGTCGATTCCGGCGTTCAGCCGCGCCAACGACGTGAGCCGCGACGATGTGCTCGAGATGGTCTTCACGCTGCGCATCGACGAGGCGCTGGCGCAGCTCCGCCGCGCCTACCCGACGAGCTTTCCCAAGATCGGCGACTTCGAGCTCGCCGAGCCGACCGACTATCCCGAGGGCGGCGACGAGGGCTACGAGGGCGTGCGGCGGATGTTCATCGACCCGATCGAGCAGGCCAATGCGCTGTCGTTGCGGATCGGTACGGCGATCGCCAACCATTTCGGGGCACACGGCTAGACGGGTTAACCTTTGCATCCCGCGCGTCCCCTTGCGGGACGCGGCGATCTGCGGGCTGGTCGTTAACCATGATTGCCGGCATAACCGGCCGCATGAACGAGGGGGTCAAGTGGATCGGCGGATCGACCGTGGTGGCGGTGGTGCTGCTCGGATCGATGATCGTCGCCGGCCGCGCGCTCGAGGCGCAGGACCTCGATCCGAACGCCTGGCTTGAAGACGCGGCCGAGCCGGTGACCGCCGCGAAAGTCGCGGCCGCTCCGGCGCCTGCCCCCGCCCCCTCGCCCGAGCCGTTCACGATCAGGCGCATCCTGCCGATCGACGGGCCGATCAAGTACGGCGAGTGGCACTGGGACGAAAGCGGCGCGCCGGCCGAGGGCCCGATCGTGGTCACGGTCGACCTCGAGGCGCGCGTGCTGTCGGTGTTCCGCGACGGCTACGAGATCGGCGCGACCGCGGTGCTGCTCGGCACCGACGAGCATCCGACCCCGCTCGGGGTGTTCCCGATCCTGTCGAAGGAGCGGCACAACGTCTCGGAAGTCTACGGCAACGCGCCGATGCCGTGGACGCTGCGGCTGACCAACGACGGGGTGGCGATCCACGGCGGCTCGACCGTCGAGCTCGGCTGGGCCAGCCACGGCTGCATCGGCACGCCCGACGCCTTCGTCTCGAAGCTGTTCGCGATTGCTAAAGTCGGCGACCGGGTGATCATCACGCGCGGCAAGAAGGCCGAGGTGGGCACGCCGCTGGCGTGACGGGCCCGGCCCGGCAAAGGCCCTTTAGTGCAGTCGCCGCGGCGGCTCGGGGGTGAAGACCCATTTCTGCACGTCGACCGGGCTGTCGCCGGCGCGGTCGGTGGTCGGCCGCGCGGCGACCCCGGCGAGATTGCCCGCGCGCCCGTCCTTGAGCCGTTCGATCAACCGCGCGACTTCCGAGCGCCGCGCCGAGCCGCTCATCCGCGCGATGATCGCGGTGACGACCTCGATCTCGAGATAGGCCGAGCCCGCGCTCGGCGCGTAGGCGAAGCCTTCGCCGTGTTCGGTGACGCCGGCGAGCCACTCGGTCTCGGCGGCCGCCTCGATCGCCTGGAGCGCCTCGCCGAGCAGGCAGGCGCTGCGCGAGAGCGCGATCGGGTCGAGCCAGTCGGCCTCGGCCAAGGCGCGGCGGATGCGGACGCGGTCGAAGCGCTCGTCGGCATTGCTCGGGTCCTCGACCGGCTCGAGCCCGGCCGCGGCGACGAGCTCGCCGAGCTCGCTGCGACGGAAGGTCAGCAGCGGGCGGATCACCGAGACCGCGCTGCCGGGCATGAACCGCGCCTCGCGCACGCCGGTGAGGCCCGACAGCCCGCTGCCGCGGTTGAGCCGCATCAGCAGCGTCTCGGCCTGGTCGTCGGCGTGGTGCGCGGTGGCGATGGCCGAGAGCACGCGCTGCTCGGCCCAGGCGGCAAGCGCGGCGTAGCGCGCCTTGCGCGCCTCGTTCTGCACGTTGCCCGGAGCGACCGTGACCGACAGCACCGAGCACGGGATGCCGCGCGCGGCGCAGACCCGCGCGACCATCGCGCATTCGCCGGCGCTGGCCGCGCGCAGCCCGTGATCGACGGTGGCGACCTCGAACCGCCCGGGGATCGTCGCTTCGGCCAGCAGCAGCAGCGCGAGGCTGTCGGGCCCGCCGGAGACCGCGAGGCCGAGCCGGCCGTCCTCGGGCCACAGCCGCGCGAGCGCTTCGGCGAACCGCGCGACCAGCTCGGGCGGCGGATCAGGCGCTACAGGTAACCTTGCTCCGGTCGCGGTCATACTGTTCCTTCAGCCGCCCGGTGGCGAGCGCGGGGTAGCTTTCGCCGAACTCGGCGAGCGCGATGCAGGCGCGGTTGGTGTCGCCGATCGCGACCATCGCCTCGGACAGGAACAGCAGGCTGTCGGCCGCGCGGGCGCCGTTCTTGTCCTTCTGGTAGTTCTCGAAGAAATGCGTTGCCGCCTCGCGCGGCTGGCCGTCGTCGAGGAACGCGCGGCCGAGCAGGTTGCGCGCGTAGCTGACGCGCGAATGGGTCGGGTACTTCTGCAGGTACAGCGAGAGCTGCTGGCGCGCTTCGGGGAAGTAGCCGGCCTCCCACAGGCGGTAGCCGTAAGTGTATTCGTCGTCGGCCGCGTCGGTGGTCGAGGGCTTGGCGATCGCCTGCACTGCAGCGACGCGTGCCGCCGTCGGCCGGGCGCCGGCCGGCGCCGCCCCAGCGGTCCGTGCCGGCGTGGGCGCGGGCGTAGCGCCGCGGGCCGGCGTCGGCGCAGGGGTTGCTGCGGCAGTGCGCGCCGGTGCGGGCGCCGGAGTCGTCGCGGCAGTCCGCGCGGGGGCCGGCGTCTGCGTCGGGGTGGCCGCCCGGGCCGGGGTCGGCGCCGGCGTGGCCGAGGCGGTGCGCGCAGGAGTTCCGCCCGGTGCGATCGACGGCAGCGGGATCGGCCCGGTGCGCTGCGCGGTGGCCGTCTCGCCGCCCTCGTCGGCTTCCCGAGCGGCCTGCGCCTCTTCGAGCTTGGTGCGCAATTGCGCGATCTCGTTGGCGTTCTCTTCCTCGCGCGCGGTCATCCGCGCGAGCTGGGCCTCGAGCGCGTCGAGCCGCGCGAGCATGTCGGTCAGCGCGCTGTTCGACGGCGTGCCGACCGGCTGCGCCTGCTGCGGCTGGCCTGCCGAGGTGTCGACCTCGGGCGCGAAGTAGCGGCCGTCGCCGCCCGGGAAGACCGCGCGTTGCAGCGCGCGGATCTCGGACTCGAGCCGGCGGATCCGTGCTTCCTCGTCCTGCGCCGCGGCGACGCCCGGCAACGCCGCCGTGGCGATCCCTGCCAGCAGCAGTCCAATCATGGCCTTACGCGAGGCTTTCCAGCCGCTCGTCATCGCTCCCAATTCCTCCAATGTGTCCAGGCCGCCTCGTTGCCGAGATGCACGCGAACCGCGGCTGAACAGACCCGCGGGCATTGTGCCAATGCGGGATTCGCTTGTCGAGGCGCGGGGCCTGCTAGGTTGTGGGAGACGGCGTGGCGGCGGGCGAAGGCGCCGCCGCGGGCGGTGCGGCGCGGGCGAGCAGCGCCGCAGCGCTGACCGGCACGTCGCGCATCGTCGTCTGCTCTTCGGCGAGCTTGGGCACCGGCCGGCCGCCGACCGTGATCGACAGCGCGTCGGGCCGCCCGGTCCACAGCTGCGGGCCCTTGGCGTCCGCCGGAACCACGTAGCGTTCGCCGAGCGCCATCTGCTTCTGCATCAGCTGCAGCCCGTTGGCGTCGTAGAACTTGACCCAGATGCCCGGCTCGAGCGCGGTGAAGACCACTTCGCCGCCGGTCGCGGCGGGAGCGGGCGCAGCGGCCTGGCGCTGGCGCGCAGCGGCTGCAGCGGAGGCTTCGGCTGCCTTCTGCTCGTCGACCAGCGACGGCAGCTCGCCGGCGGGCGCGAAGAACGTCTTGGCGAAGGCCAGCAGGCCGGCGAGGACCAGCACCACGGCAATCGCCGAAACCCAGCCGAGCGCGCGCGAGGGCACGCGCGCCGGGTCGCCCGGCTCGAACCCCGCGGGCCGCAGACGCGGCGCGGGATCCTGCGCATCGAGCTCGGCGCGGACTTCGGCGGCGATCTCTTCCTGGTTGAGCCCGACCATGCGCGCGTAGTTCTTCGAGAAGCTGATCGCGTAAGTCCGCGCGGGCAGCGCGGCGAAGTCGCCCGCTTCGATCGTCTGCAGGTGGCGCTGCGGAATCCGCGTTTCGCCCGCGACCTGCGCCAGCGTGAGGCCTCGCGCCTCACGCGCCGCGCGCAGCTTCTCGCCGACGCTTGCCGTGACCGGCTGCTCTGCGAATTCTTCTGCCATTTCCGCTCCAGCTAGAGTGCTGGTCCGTTTGTGCGAACCCGTCGTGTCCGACACAAGAAGGGCCGCGCGCGCCAAGTCAAGGCGCGTAACCATTCTCTAACCCTATTCGACTTCGATTTCGCGCTCTTCGGCCCATTTCTGTAGCGCCGAACGGATGTCTGGCGGCGGTGAAACGAGCCAAGCGGACATGGCCTCGCCGATTTCCTTGGTATCGACCTGGCGAACGAGCTCCTTGATCGGGCCGACCGCGGCCGGAGTTATCGACAGTCGCGTTATGCCGAGGCCGAGCAAGGCGAGCGCTTCGAGCCGGCGCCCGCCCATCTCGCCACACACGCCGAGCTGGACCGGGTGCCCGACCGTCGCCGCCACGACCCGCTTGAGGAAGCGCAGGATCGCCGGGCTCAGCCAGTCGTAACGCTCCGCGAGCTTGGGGTTCGCGCGGTCGGCGGCGAACAGGAACTGGGTCAGGTCGTTGGTCCCGACCGAGATGAAGCTGACTTGCGGGATCAAGAGGTCGAGCGTCTCGGCGAGCGAGGGCACTTCGAGCATGACCCCGTAGCGGATCGCCTCGGGCAGGGTCTTGCGGCAGGTGCGCAGGAACTTGACCTGGCTTTCGAACACGGCGCGCGCGGCTTCGAATTCCCAGGGCTCGGACACCATCGGGAACATCACGTTGAGGCTGCGCCCGGCGGCGGCCTCGAGCAGAGCGCGCGCCTGGACCTTGAGCAGCCCCTCGCGCTCCATCGCCAGGCGCAGCGCGCGCCAGCCCATTGCCGGGTTCTCGTCCTCGCGGCTGGTCTCGCTGCGCAAGTAGGGCAGCGACTTGTCGCCGCCGATATCGACCGTGCGGAAGATCACCGGCTTGTCGCCCGCCGCCTCGAGCACGTCGCGGTAGAGCCGCGTCTGCCGGTCACGCTGCGGCAGCGCGGCCGAGACGAGGAACTGGAACTCGGTGCGGAACAGGCCGATGCCGTCGGCACCGGTCAGGCTGAGCATCGGGATGTCGTCGCGCAGCCCGGCGTTCATCATGACCTCGATGCGCTGCCCGTCGCGGGTGAACGGCTCGACGTCGCGCATGCGGGCGTATGTCGCCTGCTTCTCGCGGCTGCGGGCGACGCGGGTCTCGAAGGTCTCGACCACCGTCTGGATCGGCCGCACGGTGAGCCGGGCAGCGTCGCCGTCGAGCAGCAGCAGGTCGCCCTCGCGGATCAGCCCGCGCGCATTGCGCACGCGGCCGAGCACCGGGATGCCCATCGCCCGCGCGACGATGACCACGTGCGCGGTCAGCGAGCCTTCTTCGAGCACCACGCCCTTGAGCCGCCGCTTGTCGTATTCGAGCAGCTCGGCCGGGCCGAGGTTCTTGGCGATGAGAATCGAGTCGCCGCGCAGGCCGACGCTGGCCGCGGTGCCGAGCTGGCCCGAGACGATCCTGAGCAGCCGGTTCGCCAGGTCCTCGAGGTCGTGCATGCGATCGGCGAGCAGCGGGTCCTGGATCTCGCGCATGCGCATGCGGGTGCGCTGCTGGACGCGCTCGATCGCCGCCTCGGCGGTGAGCCCGGAATCGATCGCCTCGTTGATCCGCCGGCTCCAGCCTTCGTCGTAGGCGAACATCTTGTAGGTATCGAGCACTTGCTGGTGCTCGCCCTCGATGCCGAACTCGGCGCCGCCGGCCATCTGGTCGATCTGCTCGCGCATCTTGTCGAACGCGAGGTAGACCCGCTGGCGCTCGGCCTCGATGTCCTCGGCCACGGTCTGCTCGATGACGATGCGCGGCTGGTGGAACACCGCCTGGCCGAGCGCGAGCCCCTTGACCAGCTGAAGCCCCTCGAGCAGCTGCTGCCCCGAATGCGCGGCCTCGAGCGTGTCGACGCTCTCGTCGTCGACGAGGCCGGTGTTGCTGAGCATTTCCGACAGCACCATCGCCACCGTCTGCAACGCCTCGACCTCGACCTCGTCGTAGCGCCGCGGTTCGACATGCTGCACGGTCAGCACCCCGATCGCGCGCTCGCGCCGGACGATCGGCACGCCGGCGAACGAGTGGAACTTGTCCTCGCCGGTTTCCGGGCGGTACTGGAACTCGGGGTGCGTCGCCGCCTCGGCGAGGTTCAGGGTCTCGATGTTCTGCGCGATCGTGCCGGTCAGGCCGGCGCCGACCGCGAGCTTGGTGACGTGGACCGCGCTCTGGTTGAGGCCGCGGGTGGCGAACAGCTCGAGCATGCCCTCGCGCAGGAGGTAGATCGAGCAGACCTCGCTATCGAGCGCCTCACCGATGATCTCGACGACCTGGTTGAGCTTGCCTTGCGCATGCGTGCGCGAGGCCATGACCTCGTGCAGCTGGGTCAGGATCGAGCGAGCGGCGGCGGCGGCGGACATCGCCCCCGCCTATCGCATATGCTGCGCTTTGGAAATGCAGGCGATGGCCGCCTGCACAGCGTGCTGCCGAGTGGCCCGGCCCCGGCGTGCCCCGGGGTCGCGGACCGATCGGCGCGAGGCTCAGCCGAAAGCGAGCGCTTCCTTGATCTTGAGCTTCTGTCTCTTGAGCGCCTGGATCATCGAACTGTCAGGAGCGGGGCGGCCGAGTTCTTCGCGGATCCGCTGCTCCAGCCCCTCGTGCTTGGCTTGAAGGGCTGCGACGTGCGAGGATTCCATACGCGTTCTCCTTGGCTTGGGGGGTAAGCCCCAGGACGACCCACGGCGACTCGCCGGCGGGCGAGCCGCGCGATTGTCATCAAATCACAATAGTCTTAAGGCTTCAAACCCCGACTGCGCCGAAACGGTCGCACGGGGCGATGCAGCGCATCCTGTTTTGGACCGTTCGATCTTGGGGACGCCGTGACCGAGGAGGAAATGCGCAAGCGGCTGGCCGGCTTGCGCGTCGAGCACCGCGACCTCGATGCGGCGATCGCCGCGCTCAGCGCCGCCGACAGCCAGGACCAGCTGCAGATCGCGCGGCTCAAGAAGCGCAAGCTCAGGCTGAAGGACCAGATCGCGATCATCGAGGACTACCTCACCCCCGACATCATCGCCTGAGGCGATTCGGGGTTTACCCGCGCGTGTCCATTCGGGACGAACCGCGCCGCACGGCGGAAAACTGCGGTTTGGAACTGGCGGCGCGATCGTCTGTTGGGCTAGCAGGAGCGAGAATGGCCGAGACTGCCGACCTCAGCCCGACGATCGTCGAGGCGCTCTACAGCGAGGCGCTCGGTCTTGCCGACGAGGTGCGCGGCGCGTTCGACCTCTCGGGCCGGCTCACCGCAGCAGCCGAGGACGAGGACCTCGCCCGCGTCGCCCTGTCGTGCGAGGCGCTGCGCACGACCACCCGGATGATGCATGCGATCGCCTGGCTGCTCAACCAGCGCGCCTATCTCGCGGGCGAGCTCAGCGAGTTCCAGCTGCGCCGGCACGGCCGCCTGCCGCCGCCGAGGGCCGGCGACGACCAGGACCAGCGCGACCTGCTCGGCTCCGAGCTCGCCGCGCTGATCGAGCGCACGCGGCGGTTCTATGCCCGGATCGAACGGCTCGACCAGGCCTGGCGCACGCGCTTCGAGATGGAGCCCGGCGCGATCCACCGCCTGCGCGAGCGGCTCGGCCGGTCGGTGGTCGGGGTCTAGCTCAGACTTTCGCCAGCGCGTCGGTCCACGCCGCGATCCGCCGGTCCCTGATCGCGGGGAGCATCTCCGGCGCGAAGCGCTTCTCGGGACCGATCATCGCCGCCGCCGCCGCCTCGAGCGACGGGTGAACCCCGGCCCCGACCGCCGCGAGCATCGCCGCGCCGAGCGCGGTGGTCTCGACGAAGTCGGGGCGGATCACTGCTAGGCCGGTCACGTCTGCGATGTCCTGCGCCATCCAGTCGTTCGCGGCCATGCCGCCGTCGACCTTGAGCACGCTCCACGGCGCCCCGTCGGCGGCGAAGGCCGCGGCGAGGTCGTGGGTCTGGTGCGCCATCGCGCCGAGCGCGGCGCGGACGATGTGCGCCTTGGTGGTCGCGAACGAGAGGCCGGTGATCAGCCCGCGCGCATCGGGCCGCCAGTGCGGCGCGCCGAGGCCCGACAGTGCGGGGACCACGACCACCCCGCCGCTGTCCTCCACCGAGCGCGCGAGCGCCTCGGTCTCGGCCGAGCTCTCGATGAACCCGAGCGCGTCGCGCAGCCATTTGACGAAGCTGCCGGCGACGAACACCGAGCCTTCGAGCGCGTAATGGCGCTGGCCGGCAAGCTGGCAGAGCACCGTGCCGAGCAGCCGGTGCTGCGAATGCGGCACGCGCGTGCCCTGGTTCGACAGCACGAACGCCCCGGTGCCGTAAGTCGCCTTGGTGTCGCCCGGGCTCAGGCAGCCTTGTCCGATCGTCGCGGCCTGCTGATCGCCGGCGAGGCCGCAGATCGGGATCGGCGCACCGAACAGCGTGGTCATCGCGAACACGCCGGCGCTGTCGGTCAGGTCGGGCAGGGTCTCCCGCGGAACACCGAACAGCGCGCACAGGCCTTCGTCCCAATCGGTCGCGTCGAGCGCGAGCAGCAGCGTGCGGCTGGCATTGCCGACGTCGGACAAGTGCGCGCCGGTGAGCTTGAACACCAGCCAGCTCTCGATCGTGCCGAAGGCCAGCCTACCTTCCCGCGCCGCGGCGGCGACCGGCGGCTCGTTGTCGAGCAGCCAGCGCATCTTGGTCGCCGAAAAGTACGGGTCGAGCAGCAGGCCGGTCTTGCCGCGCACCGCGTCTTCATGGCCGGCCTCGTGCAGCGTCGCGCAGAAGTCAGCCGTGCGCCGGTCCTGCCAGACCAGCGCGCGGGCGAGCGGCTCGCCGCTCGCCTCGTCCCACGCGACGACAGTCTCGCGCTGGTTGGTGATCCCGATTGCGGCGATGCGCTCGGCCCCACCCGCGAGCGCGACCATCTCGAGCGCGCATTCGAACGTGCGCTGCCAGATCTCGTTGGCATCGTGCTCGACCCACCCGGGTCGTGGATAGTGCTGTGTCAGCTCGCGCTGCGCCGAGCCGCGCGGCTCGCCCGCGGCGGTGAACAGGATCGCCCGGGTCGAGGTCGTCCCTTCGTCGAGAACCAGGATCAGCGGCTCGGACATTTCATTCCTCCCCCATGCCCGCCATATGCGGTGCATGGCGCTTCCCCCGCAACCCTGGCCGACCGGCCTGTGTGAACAGCTCGAACCCCTCGTCCACCGCGTGCTCGCGCCGAACGGCTCGCCGTTCACCTACACCGGCACGCAGACTTATCTTGTCGGAACCGCCGAAGGGCTCGCGGTGATCGACCCCGGCCCCGACCTGCCCGAGCACCTCGCCGCGCTCGACGCAGCGATCGGCGAGGCGCCCGTCACCGCGATCCTGTGCACGCACACCCATCGCGACCATTCGCCGGCCGCGGCGCCGCTCGCGGCGCGGACCGGCGCACCGATCGTCGGCTGCGCCCCGCTCGCGCTGGCGAGCGACGAGCCGCGCGCCGACGTCCCGTTCGACACCGCCTATCGCCCCGACCGCGTGCTCGCCGATGGAGACAGCGTCGCCGGTCCCGGCTGGACGCTGACCGCGGTGGCCACGCCCGGGCATACCTCGAACCATTTGTGCTTCGCGCTCGAGGAAAGCGGCGCGCTGTTCACCGGCGACCACGTGATGGGCTGGTCGACCACCGTGGTCGCCCCGCCCGACGGCGACATGGCCGCCTATATGGCCAGCCTCGACAAGCTCCATGCGCGCGACGACCGGATCTATTTCCCGGCACACGGCCCCGCGGTGGCCAAGCCGCGGCAGCTCGTGCGCGGGATGATCGGCCACCGCCGGCAGCGCGAGCGGCAGATACTCAGGCTTCTCGCCAAGCGATCTCAGGCCATCCCCGAGTTGGTCCCGCAGATGTACAAGGGCATCGACGAGCGACTGTGGCCCGCGGCCGGGCAATCGGTGAAGGCGCACCTGATCGATCTGGAACGCCGCGGCCAGGTTGCCCGTTCGGAGGAGCGATGGACCACCCTGACACAACCGGGCCTCACCTGATCAAGCGCGAAACGGTCGGCGACCGGCTGCAGCACGCGCCGCATCACGACGAAAAGCCGCTCGCGCGCGTGCAGATGGTCCCATGGCTGCTGTTCATCCTGACGCTGGCGCTCGCCGCCTGGCTCGGCTGGCGCGCGTTCGGGCCCGAAGACAACGGCGACCCGCTTGCGACCAGCCTCGTCGCATTCGAGAAGCAGAACCGGCTGACCGTGTTCTCGGCGCAGCTTTCGCCGGTGGTGGCGAGCGAGGACAGCCGCCTTTTGGGCCTCGTCCATTCGCGGCAGATCGCGGTGATCCCGGCGCGCGTCGACTATTCGCTCGACTTGAGCCGGATGGACCGCAGCCGCCTGCATTGGGACGAGGCGACCAAGACGCTCGACGTGCAGCTCCCGGCGCTGACCGTGGGCCGGCCCAATCTCGACGAGGCGCGCGCGCAGTACTTGCGCGAGGGCATCTGGATCAGCCGCGACGCGCAGGACAGCCTGACCCGGCAGAACACCCGCCTCGCCGAGCAGCAGGCGCAGGAACAGGCCGCCAATCCCGCGCTGATGGGCCTCGCGCGCTCGGCGGCGAAGGACGCCATCCGCCAGAACCTCGCGATCCCGCTCGAGGTCGCCGGCTTTGGCGCGGTCACCGTCAACGTGCGCTTCGACGGCGAGGCCCTCCCCGCGCATTGAGCCCGGCGCCGGCGAGTGGTATTTCTCGCCGCGGGTCGCGCAGAGGGGGGCTGCGCCATGGCGACGATTCCGTTTTCGACCGACACCGACCGCGGCGAAGCGCGGTTCTTCTTCACCATGGCTTGCGTCATGGCGGCGACGATCATCGCCGGCTTCGCGTTCAACCTCGGCATGGGACGGTCGAGCTTCGGCATGCCCTGGCTCGTGCATTTCCATGCCTGGGTGATGCTGAGCTGGCTCGGCCTCTACCTGACGCAGAACTTCCTCGTGTTCAGCGACAACGTCGCGCTTCACCGCAAGCTCGGCTGGCTCTCGGTCCTGCTGATCCCGGCGATCGTGGTCATGGGCTTCGCGATCACCCGCTGGACGATGCGCGCGGGCGGAGGCCCGCCGTTCTTCGACCAGAACCAGTTCCTGTTCAGCAACCCGCTGCAGCTGTGCCTGTTCGCTGCGCTGGCGACATGGGCGGTGGGTATCCGCAAGAACACCGGCTGGCACCGGCGGCTGATGTTCTGTTCCTTCGCCATGCTGACCGGGCCGGGAGTCGGCCGCCTGCTGCCGTCGGTCTTTCTCATTCCCTACGCCTAGTACCTGACCGCCCTGCTCCCGGCCGTGCTGTTCCCGACCATCGGCATGCTGGCGGACAAGCGCCGCTACGGTGCGGTGCATCCGGCGTGGCTGTGGGGCGTGGGGCTGATGCTCGGGGTGCAGGTTGTCGCCGATCTCATTGCCTACAGCGACTGGGGCGTGGCCTTCACGCGCGAGTTCATCGCCGGCACGACCGGCGCGGAGCGGCCGATGGAGGCGTTCTTCCCGCCGATGTGAAGCTCAGCGGGCGGGATTGAACCAGGTGTAGCCGAGGCGCATGCGGGTGGGCGAAACCAGCGCCAGCAGGTGGAGCACCGCGCCGTCGTCGCGCCGCAGGATCAGCGTATGCAAGCCGCGCTCGTAAGTGCCGCCGCTGTCGGGCCATTCGAACAGCGAACGCCCCTGCAGCGGCCCCCAGTCGGCGACGAAATGCGGCGAGGCGATCAGCCCGAGCAGGCCACCCTCGGTCACGAAGCGACCGCCATCGAGGAAGGTTATGCGCGGCCTGTCGCTCGCGCTCGCCTCGCGCAGCCACAGGCCGGTGAGGTCGACGCCGTCCTCGTCGGGCAAGCGTGCGAAGCGGGCACCGTTCTGAGCGACGACCGCCTCGGGTTCGACGGCGAAGGTGAGCGACGCATCGGGCCGTTCGATCCGCACTGTCGACCCGTCGCTTTCCCACCGCCCCCAGAAGCTGGCATTCTTCTCGCGGTCGACCGTGAAATCGCCGACCAGCCCCTGGTCGGGCCAGTCGTAGCGATAAGTGCCGTCCGGAAAGAGAATGTGGACCGTCCAGTCGGTCCGGTAGACCAGCCCGGCGACGCCGATCGCGAGGCCGGATTCGAGCGCCGCGTAGATGCCCGCAACGTTGTCAGCCATCGGCAACCCTCCCGCTCGTGAATTGAGACCGTGACGCCAGGAATCGCCGTGCCTATATGCGCCCCATGGACGCTCGCCTCAATCTCGCCGATGGTCCGGGCTCGCTTCGCGGCCTCGACCTGCGCGCCGAAATCGACCGCCTGCGCAAGGAGCGCAACGCGGTCATCCTCGCGCACTACTATCAGAAGCCCGAGCTGCAGGACCTGGCCGATTTCGTCGGCGACTCGCTCGAGCTCTCGCGCAAGGCGGCCGACACCGACGCCGAGGTGATCGCATTCTGCGGCGTCAAGTTCATGGCCGACACGGCCAAGATCCTCTCCCCCGAGAAGATCGTCGTGCTGCCCGACATGGAAGCCGGCTGCAGCCTCGAGGACTCGTGCCCGCCGGAGAAGTTCAAGGCGTTCCGCGAAGCCCACCCCGACCACATCGCGCTGACCTACATCAACTGCTCGACCGAGGTGAAAGCGCTCAGCGACGTGATCGTCACCAGCTCGAGTGCCGAGACGATCATCAGCCAGATCCCGCCCGAGCAGAAGATCATCTTCGGCCCCGACCGGCATCTCGGCGGCTACCTCAACCGCAAGTTCGGCCGCGACATGCTGCTGTGGCCCGGCGTGTGCATCGTCCACGAAGCGTTCTCGGAGCGCGAGCTGCTCAAGCTCAAGGAGCAGTATCCGGACGCGCCGATCGCCGCGCACCCCGAGTGCCCGCCGCACATCATCGACCACGCCGACTACGTCGGCTCGACCAGCGGCATTCTCAACTATGCCAAGACGATGACTGCGCAGACGCTGATCGTCGCGACCGAGCCGCACATCATCCACCAGATGCAGCTCGCGCTGCCCGACAAGACTTTCGTCGGCGCGCCCGGGGCCGACGGCAACTGCAACTGCAACATCTGCCCGTACATGGCGCTCAACACGATGGAGAAGCTCTACCTCGCGTTGCGTGATCTCCAGCCGCGGATCGAAATCGAGGAAGGCTTGCGGATCGCGGCGAAGCGCAGCCTCGACCGCATGCTCGAGATGGCCAGCGGCACGATCGGCAAGGGCGATCTGGGCAGGGTCGGCTAGACTTCCACCGTCGACGAACGGCGCTTTCGAAAGCGCGTAGCTCGCTTCATCGCGTTCGCGGCACTTCAGGTCGCATCGCCCCCCGTTTGCCTCCAATTCTGCGGAAACCCGTGTTTTCCGCGAACATTCAATGCGCAGCGTCTTTCGGGAGCTCGATCCTGCGAGGCTGTCTTTGCGGACAGGAGTGTGACGATGATCAAGTGGATTGCTGCTCTAGCCGCCATATCGCTCGCCGCGGCGCCGGCGGCCGCTCAGGCCAGCCGCACCGCCGCTCCGGTCCAGGACGAGGAGTCCCTGGCAGGCGGCGCGACGATCGGCTGGATCATGGCGGCGGTGATGGTGATCGGCGCCATCCTGATCATCACCAACGATGACGACGACCGCGACGAGTTGCCGAGCAGCCCATAACCGCCCGCAGGCAGAGGCCTCGGTCGGCTCTCCGTTCATTCGAATATCGCGACGATAGGTCGTCAGGCATAAGGAAAGGCATCTTCAATGGCTATCAGGACCCTGACATTCGCCCTCGCTGCGGCGGCAATGACGGTGGGCACGAGTGCGAATGCGGCCGCCGTTCCGGCGCGCAGCAGCGCGTCGGTCGAGCAGGCGGACAATCTGTTCGGCGGGTCGGAGCTGTTTCCGGTGGCCATCTTCATGGCCGCCATTCTCGCCATCATGCTCTTCACGGGCGATGATGACGATGATGAAAGCCCCGCCAGCCCCTGAGACTTATTGATTTGCCGTCCCGGCTAGCGCCGCCCGCTCGTCAGCGACCTGAAACCCTCGCCGGTGAAACGGATCGCTGAAGCGGGCGTCCGTCGTTAGGGCGGTGTCGTCGAGCGTCTTCAGGAAGGCGACCAGCGCGGCCCGATCCGCCACGCTGAAATTCAACCGCCGCGGCGTCTGGCCTGCCTTGAGGCGGTCATCGAGCGCGGGCCCCTGCTGAATGCCATGGTCATAAAACTCCACGACCTCCGCCAGGGTCGTGAACCGCCCGTCGTGCATATAGGGTCCGGTCAAGCCGACGCTGCGTAGCGAGGGGGCCTTGAACACCCGCGTCTCGCCGGCATCGAGCCCATTGCTTCGAGCATCCGCAGCCAGCGCGAAAGTCGGCGGGAGGTGGCAGGACGAGCACCCGGCCCCGCCCTCCTCGACAGCGGTCATGAACAGCGCCCGGCCCCGGTTCTCTTCGCGCGTGAAATTCGGCAGATCGACGTCCAGCGCCCGGTTCGGTGCTGTCGGCGAAAACACTTGCGCGTAGCCCGTGTCCCAGCGGCTCGAGCTCGAGATCATCGCGCGCACGAACTGGGCAAGCGCCGACTGGATGCGTTTTTCCGTGATCCCGGCGCTCCCGAACGCCCAGGCGAACAGCTCGGGATAATCGGGGGTCGCGGCCATCTTCCGGATGAGGTCGTCGAAATCGCGCGTTGGCCCGCTCCATCCGAGCTCCACCGCGCTGCGGAACGGATGGCTGACCTGTTCTTCGAGGCTGGCGACACGCCGCTCCCAGAAGGCCGAGCCGGGCTGCCAGTACCGCAAGTTGCCGAGCCGCATCGCGTGAAGATCGGTCGTGCCGGCGGTGCTGATCCCGTTGCTGAACCGCATCGAGTCGGTGAAGCCGAGCGCCTGGCGATGGCAGGACGCGCACGACGCCCGGTCGTTGGTGCTCAGGCGCAAGTCGTAGAACAGCACGCGCCCGAGCGTCGCCACGCGATCGTCGCCGGTGCGGGGCGGCGGGCCGTTGTCCAACGCCGCCACGGTCTGGTCGAAGTAGGCCGGCAGCGTGGGCGCGGAATAGTTGGCGACATTGGCGAAATCGATGGTGGTGAGCTCGGCAACGGCTTCCGGTGTGGCGGATCGCTCAGCGTCGTCCGCGCCACACGCAGCGAGCGCCAGCGCCAAGGCGCCTGCAACCAGCCCGGTCCGGAGAATCCCCCCTCTCATCGAAGCCCGTGTTAACCGCTTGGCGGGCGGATGCCTACCTCAGCGCGGCGTCAGCGCGATCGGCCCCTCGGTGTCGTACTGGACCGGACAGCCGAACACGTAGCGCCCGCCTTGCTCGGTCGTCCGGCAGTACTCGACCGCCGCGTCGACCTGCTTCTGGTCGTTGGCCAGGGTCTGCGCGATCGACAGCGGGCCCGTTCCATGCACCGAAATGTCGGTCGCCGGATCGATGCCGTAGTGCTTGATGTTCGCGGTGAGCGCGCTGCCCCAGAAATGGAGCTGCCAGGCCTCGTCGCCGAAGTCGCCCTCCATCATGATCCGCTCCTTCGGCAGATAGGCGAACACCGCGTTCGGCATGTGGCTGTGCTCGACGACACGGTAGATCTCGAGGCGCCGTGTCGCGTCCTCGAGCACCAGTTTGTCGTCGACCGGGGTGAACACGAGCTCGTGCGGATGCGCGGCCAGGGCGTCGGGATAGTAGACCGCCGGGCGCGTGACCATCTCGCGAATGATGCCCTCGTTGCCGCGCTGCGAGATCACTTCGAGCCCGCGCGAGACAGCCGCGCGAAGGCCGCCGGTGTGGTCGAAATGGTGGTGGCTGACGATGACGGCCCCGACCTGCTTGCCGGGGACGAGCGTGTTCGCGGCATCGATCCGTGCGAGGGTCTGCGCCTCGCCGCCGTAGGCCTCGAACATCACCAGCCGGTCGGCGAATTCGATCACCGGCCCGCCCGCGGTGCCCACGCGCACATCCCACACGCCGTCGGCGACCTTGCTGACCCGTGCCTGCGCCGGGGTTGTGGCGGGTGCGGGAGGGGGCGCAGGAAACGCAGGTAGCTCGGCCGCGGCCACGTCGAGGCGGTAGGAATCGACCTGGAACATCAGGCTGACCTGGTGGCGCCAGTCGAGCTCCTGCATCAGGCCCATCGGCAGTCGCACGCCTTGGACCGGGGTATAGCCGGTGAACCAGGCCGTTGTCGTCACGTCGCCCAGGTTGACGCTGGGGGTGATCCAGCGCGAAAACTTCGGCAGGTGCGTGCGCGGGTCGATCCCGATCCACGCCGGGCTCGTCGCGCCTTCGGGCGTGAACTGGACCACGATCGTGCCGTCCTCGGTCGACACCGCGCCCAGCCGCGTGTCGGCATCGAGCGCCTCGAGCAGGGCCGGCAACGGATGATCGAGCAACTGGCTGCCGGTCTGCACGGCGGAGTTGCGGGCGAAGTTGAGCCCGAACAGCCCGGCGAACGGGAACTCCTGCGCCCAGCGCTCCTGGTTGAGCGCACGTTCGCCCGGCAGGTCGAAGGTGCGCTGCACGTCGGTCAGCGCCTGCCATTTCGGCGGCGCCTTTTCCTCGCCGGTGATGAACCCGCCGCCTTGGTAATAGACGCGCTGGCCGAAGCCGGTGAGGACGAGGTTGTCGAGGCCGCGCAGCTTGTCGAGCCCGCCCATCGCCTCGGCCGCCTGCTCGAGAACCGATCGTGCCGGCCCCTCGTCCTGCGCTGAAGCCGCGGTGCCCGCAAACAAAGCGCAGGCCAGTGTAAAGACTCGTGCGAAGCGCATCACACCGCCCCCGTCTTCCGCGGCGCGGTTTCCTTTAGGAACAGCGCGATTATGAAGCCCAGGATCAAGCTGGCGATCGTGAAGGTGAACACGTGCTCGATCCCCTTCGCGCCGGCGATCTGGCCGGCGATGATCGGCGCTACGCCGCCGCCGAAGACCTCGCCGGCGCCGATCACCAGCCCCGCCACCGACGCGACCATGCCGATCGGCGCCGCTTCCGCCGCGACCGGGCCGGCAAGGATCGCCAGCGCCGAGAAGTTGAACAGCGCGGCGAAGAACAGCAGCCAGAACAGCGTCGCCAGGCTGTCCGCCCCGGCCTGGGTGAACAGGTAAGTGAACACCGCCGCGAGAATGTACGACAGCAGCGTCGCCAGCTTGCGGCCGATGAAGTCGGACACGGTCGGCATGGCGAACTGGCCGAGGCTGCCGCCGAAGCCGATCGCCGAGGCGACGAAGCCCATGTCCTGGATCGACAGGTGCAGGTAGTCGGTCAGGTAGTTGGGCATCATCGCGCCCATCACGAACACCCCGCCCATCGCGCACATCAGCGTGAGCATGGCGAGCGGCACGTTGCGATGCCCGAACAGGTCGGCGAACCCGGGGCGCGCCACGGGCGTGCTGCCCGCGGCGGGCGCATGATGCTCGGGCTCGCGCACGAGCATGAACATGATCGCGGCCATGATCAGGCCGGGGATGCCGACCAGCAGGAACACCGTGCGCCAGTCGGTCACCAGCAGCAGCTGGGTGGCGATGATCGGGCCGATCGCGTTGCCGAACAGCGAGATCATGCACTGGAAGATGCCGTTGTTCATCCCGCGCCGCTTCGGATGCGAGGCCTCCACGGCCACGGCGACGCCGATCGAGGCCACCGGACCTTCGGCCAGACCCATCACCGCGCGGATCAGCAGCAGGCCGACGAGGCTCCCGGCCAGACCCGAGAACGCCGACATCAGCGAGAACACGATTACCGCCGGGATCAGCACCTTGCGGCGCCCGACGCGGTCGGACAGGAAGCCCATCGCGAAAGCCGAGAGGCCCCAGAATACCGCGAGGATCCCGACGAGGTTGCCGAGGTCTTCGTAAGTCAGCCCGAGCTCGCCCATGAAGGCCGGGAACAGCACTGGCAGGATGAAGCGGTCGAGCCCGACCAGACCGAAAGTCAGGCTCAGGACCAGGATGATCTTCCACTCGTAGCTGGTGTCCCAGCCCTTGGCCTCGACGGCTTGATGCATGTCCCCCTCCCCCAGTTTTATCGTTGTTGTATCTCCCTCATGCAGCAGTCGTATCAGCGGACTTCGGCGGCGTCGAATCCTCGCCCAGCTTGGCCAGCACCAGCGCCGAGCCGACCAGCGCCACGCCGAGCAGGTCGACCGCGGTCAGCACCTCGCCGAAGCTGAGCCAACCGACGAGCGCCGCCACGGCCGGCTGCGTCAGCAGCGCGATGCCGATGATCAGCGGCGGAAAGTGCTTGAGCGCGTAGACCAGCAGCCCTTGCCCGACGAGCTGACTGGTCACCACCAGACCGAGGATCGGCGCCCAGTCGTGCGGCCAGACCGGCTCGCCGAGCGCGAGCGCGATGCCGAGCAGCACCGGCGCGCTGCCGAGGCTCGACCACGCGAGCAACGCGAAGTTGCCGAGCACTTTCCTCGCTCCCTGCAGGATCAAAAGGTAGCCCGCGTAGAGCACCCCGGCGAGCAGGCAGAACAAGTCGCCCGCAAGTGTCGCCGGCGAGATCTCGAACGAATGGCCCATCAGGATCGCCGCCCCGCCGATCGCCGCGGCCATCGCCGGCCATTCGCGGCCGCGCGGCATGCGGCGCCAGGCGATGAAGCCCCAGACCATCAGGATCAGGCTGCCGGCGTTGCCGAACAGCGTGGCGTTGGCCATCCGCGTGAGGCCGATGCCGATGTGCCAGCTCGCGACGTCGAGCCCGAACAGCACCCCGCCGATCAGCACCGCGACCACCATCCCGCGGCCGAGCCCGCCGAGCCGCTGGCCGTTCGCCCGGGCAAGCAGCGCGAGCACCGGCAGCGCGAGCGCCACGCGCCAGAACCCGGCCGAGACGGGCCCGCTGTCGGCGAGCCGCACGAACCACGGCCCGAGCGCGAGGGCGACGTTGCCGACGACCAGCGCGGCGAGCGGCAGCACGCGCGAGTGCGGGTGTTCGGGGGCTTCCATGGGGCGTCGTCTAGCGCCGCCCGGCGACTTGGCTATAGGTATTCCCGAATGGGGATTGGAAGGACCGGCTGATGGCGATGCGTTCGTGGCTGTTCGTGCCCGGCGACAGCCAGGCCAAGCTCGACAAGGCGCCGACCTGCGGCGCCGACGTCGTGATCGTCGACCTCGAGGACGCGGTCGCCCCGCCGGCCAAGCCGCACGCGCGGGTCATGACGCGAGGCTGGCTCGAACGGCAGGCGCGGCAACCCGGCGGCCCGGCGCGCTGGGTGCGGATCAACGCGCTCGACACGCAGCTGTGGCGCGAGGACCTGGCCGCGGTCATGCCGGGGCGGCCCGAGGGGATCATGGTGCCCAAGGCCGCCGGCCCCGAGCAGCTCCAGGGACTGGCCGGCGAGCTGTCGGTGCAGGAACAGCGCAACGGCATCACCCCGGGTGCGACGCGGGTGCTGCCGCTGGTCAGCGAGACGCCCGCCGCCGCGCTCGGCATCGCCAGTTATGCCGCCGCACCGCTGCCGCGGCTCGCCGGGCTGACCTGGGGTGCCGAGGACCTCTCAGCGGCGATCGGCGCCTCGCGCAAGCGCGACGAGCGCGGCTACTGGATGGACGCGTTCCGCTTCGTTCGCGCGCAAGTGCTGCTCACCGCGCACGCCCGCGGGGTGCTCGCGATCGACACGCTGCACGCCGACTTCCGCGACCTCGACGGGCTCAAGCGGATCGCCACCGAATCCTATTCGGAGGGCTTCTCGGGGATGCTGGCGATCCACCCGGGGCAGGTCCCGGTGATCAACGAAGCCTTCACCCCCGGCGAGGTGGAGATCGCCGAGGCGCGGGCGATCGTGAACGCATTCAGCGCCAACCCGGGCGCGGGGGCGCTGTCGCTCGACGGGCGCATGATCGACCAGCCGCACCTCGACCAGGCACGCAAGCTGCTCGAGAGATTGCGGTAGGCCCTATTCGGCGGGCGGCGGCGGCGTGACGTCCGGCGTCGGCGGTTGGGTGACTTCGGGCCCCGGCTGATCGCCTTCGGCACCGTCCTCGCCCTCCGCGGTCGCGCCGTCACCCCCTGCGCCCGACGCAGCCGTGCGCGCCTTGGCGAAGGCTTCGGGATCCTCGAGCGGCGGCTCGGAGCGCACGCGGTCGGTCGGCAGCATCGCGTCGCTGATCGTGCCCTCGAGCACTTCGCCCGAGGCCGCGCGGCTGTCGTTCCCGGTCGATTGCCCGCCGCAGGCGGCGAGCAGCGCGAGGGGCGGCAGGGCAAGAAGCAGGCGCTTGTCGATCATCATGACTCCGGCGCTTCGAGCGCGGCGAGGAAATCGCCGGCGGCGGCGCGCAGTGCCCCATCCCATTCCTCGGCGCTCACCGCAAGGCCGAGCCGTGCGAGGCTGGTCACGCCGAAGTCGGCCACGCCGCACGGCACGATGCCCGAGAAGTGGGCGAGGTCGGGGTCGAGATTGACCGCGAAGCCGTGCATCGTCACCCATTTGCGCACGCGCACACCGATCGCGCCGATCTTGGCCTCGCTGCCGTCGATGTCGCGGGTCCAGATGCCGATCCGCTCGGGCACCGCCCAGGCCTCGACCCCGAAGCCCGCAAGCGTCGCGATCACCCAGCTTTCGAGCGCGTGGACGAAGCGGCGCACGTCGCGGCCGCGCCGGGCGAGGTCGAGCAGCACGTAGCCGACGCGCTGCCCCGGCCCGTGATAGGTGTAGCGCCCGCCGCGCCCGGTCTCGACCACCTCGAACCGCGGATCGAGCAGCTCGGCCGCGGCGGCGCTGGTCCCGGCGGTGTAGACCGGCGGATGCTCGAGCAGCCAGATCAGCTCGCGCGCCTCGCCGGCCGCGATCGCCGCGTTGCGCGCCTCCTGCTCGGCCATCGCCGCGCGGTAGGGCACGGGCGCGGTATCGTGGCGCCATTCGATGGCGGGATCGGACGAGGGGTCTGTAGGGTTCATGCTCTTGGTTTGCTGGTGATGGAAATCCGGCTTATCAAGGCCGCACACTTAGGGGGAGCACGACGTGACGTTCAACATGAGCGAAGCCTGGCGGGACGCAACGGCGATGATGTCCGGCAATCGCGAGGTGCTGCTGATCGTCGCGGGCCTGTTCTTCTTCCTCCCGAGCCTCGTGTTCAACTTTGCCACCGGCGACACGCAGAACGTCCCGATGGCCGACCCGAATGACACCGAAGCGGCGGTGGCCGCGCTGTACACGCAATGGTGGTGGCTGTTCGGCCTGATCAGCCTCGTCAGCGTGGTCGGCTCGCTCGCCTTGCTGGCGCTGCTGCGCGATCACGACCGGCCGACGGTCGGCGAGGCGATCAAGACCGGCCTCGTCGGACTGCTGCCGGCGATGGGCACGTACTTGCTGATGGCGATCGGCGCGTTCCTGATCATCATCCTGACCTCGGCGATCCTTGCCCCGGTGCTCGGCGTGGATGCGGCCAATCCGGCTCCGGCCCAGCTCATCCCGATCGCGATGATCGCCCTCCTGCTGCTGATCTATCCGGCGGTGAAGCTGTCGCTGTGCACCCCGGTGATCGCGATCGAGAAGGTGCACAACCCGCTCCGGATCGTCGCCCGCAGCTGGCGGCTGACCAAGGGCAACAGCTTCCGGCTGTTCCTGTTCTACTGCCTGCTCGGGATCGTCTACCTGGTCGTGGCGATGGTGGTCGCGATCGTCGCCGGGGTGGTCAACGTGATCGCCGGCGAGGGCGCCGGGCTGATCATCAGCTCGCTGATCTTCGGCGCCTTGTCGGCCGCCGCTTCGGTGGTCTTCGTCGCCGTCATCGCGGCGGCGCACCGTCAGCTCGCCGGGCCTTCGCCCGAGATCGTCGGCCAGACGTTCGAATAGCGGCCGGCGTCAGGCCTTCCAGCCCCAGGCGAGGAGGCACGGCGGGATGTTGAGCCAGGTGAACCCGGTGTCGACGCGCTCGAAGTGGCGCGCGGTGAGGTCGCGCGCGGTCGTGCTGAACTGGTAGGTCAAGAACGCGCCGCCCGAGCGGACCACGCGATAGGTCGCCGCGGCGATCGCCGGGCCGACGCCGTCGGGCAGCGTCGAGAACGGCAGGCCCGAGAGCACGTAGTCGGCATGCTCGTGGCCGAGCGAGCGGACGATCGCCTCGACGTCCTCGGCCGAGCCGAGCACGGCGTGGAACCGGCTGTCGCGGATCTCGTGCTTGAGGTAGTCGATGAACAGCGGATTGGTGTCGATCACCAGCAGCTCGCCGCCGCGCGGCAGCCGGTCGAGCACCGGGCGGCAGAACGTGCCGACGCCGGGTCCGTATTCGACGAACAGCTTGCACTCGTCCCATTTCACCGGCTCGAGCACCCGGTCGATCGTCGACTTCGACGACGGGATGATCGAGCCGACCATGCGCGGATGCTCGAGGAAGCCCTGGAAGAACACGCCTGCCGGGCCGAGCGCGCGCTTGAGCCGCTCCGTCAAACCCCGCCGGCGCTCGCCGGCCAATTCGTTGCCATTCATGGCCTGGAGCGCGTCCCTTTCGTTGCGCGAGACACGCCCCGGCCAGTCGGGCACGCGCTCAGACAAGCCGCCGGACTGGCAAATATGACGGTTCAATGCAAGCGTGACGCTTGGTTTACGGCGTGTTCACTCACCCGGAGGACGCATCGCCGGGACCGCCGCCGCCGCATCGGCCGCATCGATCCCCGGGGGCGGCGCGGCGCTGATCCGCTCGGCGCGGCGGGCCACGCGCCCGGCGCGCTGCACCGCGCGGATCAGCCGCGGATAGACGCCGCAGCGGCACAAGTTGGGGATCGCCGCCTTGATGTCGTCCTCGCTCGGGTCGGCGTTGTGCGCCAGCAACGCAGCGGCGGCGATGGCGATTCCCGGGGTGCAGAAGCCGCACTGGATCGCCTGCTCGGCGACCAGCGCCTGCTGCACCGGGTGCGAGCGGTCGCGGCTGAGGCCCTCGATCGTGGTCACCAGCCGGCCCTCGGCCTCGGCCACGGTGACGAGACAGCTCCTCAGCGCCGCGCCGTCGATCAGCACCATGCACGCGCCGCAGTCGCCGACTCCGCAACCGTACTTGGTGCCGGTGAGGTTGGCCGCGTCGCGCAACGCCCACAGCAGCGGGGTCTGCGGGTCGATGTCGAAGCGCACCGGGCGGCCGTTGACGGTGAGGTCGGTCATGCGCCGGGGGCGTAGCTTTCGAGGAAGCCGCAGCGCGCGCAGCGCCAGGTCTGGACCGCGAGCTGCCGCTTCTTGCGCACCTTGACCGAGCCCCACCAGCCGGTCTCGGGCGCGCCTTCGACCCACTCGGTGACGCCCTTCAAGTTGCCGTCGCGCTGCTCGAGCAGGAACCCGGCCTCCATCCGGCCGCTGCATTTGGGGCAGGTGCTGCTCGGCATGGCTAGTCGCGCCAGCTCCGGTCGACCGTGTCGAGCTTGCGCTTCCACGCCTCGAAATCGAGCTTGCCGAAATCGGCGGTGAGCATCTTGTCGCGGTCGCGCTGGTGCACCTCGACCACCTCGGCGGGCACGTGGATCGGCTGGCCGAGCGCGCTGGTCTTGACCTGGATCTCGCAGGCGCGCTGCAGCATGTAGTAGTTGAGGAACATCGCCGGCAGCGTCTCGGCCATGACCACCGGGCCGTGGTTGCGCAGCATCAGCACGCGCTTGTTGCCCACGTTCTGCACCAGCCGCTCGCCTTCCTCGGCGCGCACGGTGATGCCTTCGAAGTCGTGGTAGCCGATCTGGCCGTCGAAGAAGCACGCGTAGAAGTTGGTCGGCGTCAGGCCATGCTCGCTCGAGCACACCGCCATCGTGTCGGGCGTGTGGGTGTGGACGATCGCATGGGCCCACGGCAGGCGCTGGTGGAACACCGAATGCTGGGTGAAGCCGGCGAGGTTGACCGGGTACGGGCTGCCGCAGAGCTTGTTGCCCTCGCTGTCGATCTTGACCAGGTTCGACGCGGTCACTTCGGACCACAGCAGCCCGAACGGGTTGATCAGGAACGTTTCTTCGCCGGGCACGCGCAAGGTGATGTGGTTGTAGATCGATTCCGACCAGCCGAGCATGTCGAAGATGCGGTAGCACGCGGCGAGGTCCTGCCGCGCGGCCCATTCGGCCTCGCTGCAATCGGGGTGACGCCGGAGCTGGGTGGCCATCGAAACTCTCCTCTTCCGCCGAAGCCCTAGCACGCCGTGATTGACTTTGTCGCGCCGATTGGCGAGCCAAGGCGCAAGGACGCCGGACCGATCCGGCGCGGGAGAGATACCATGGCAAGCGAGCTCGGCTACGGCCAGCCGATGGGCGGGGTCGCCCAGACGGCCTTCATCGTCCCCGACCTGCAGCAGGCGATCGGGCGCTGGGTGGCCGACATGCGCGCCGGGCCGTTCTTCGTGCTGCCCAACTTCCTCGTGCCGGGGCAGACCTACCGCGGCGAGGAGTCGCGCGCCGATATCACCATCGCCATGGGCTTCGCCGGGCACATGCTGATCGAGCTGATCCAGCCGCTCGACGGCGAGCCTTCGGTCTACCAGGAGACGATCGCGCTGAGGGGCTACGGCTTCCACCATGTCGGCATCGCCTGCGCCGACGTCGACGCGGACAGCCGCGCCTACCAGGCGCGCGGCTACCACGAGGCGTTCCGCGCCGCGGTGCCGACCGGCGGCGAGGTGGTCTATCTCGACAACGGCTCGGGCGCGCAGCTCGGCTTCATCGAACTGCTGCCGGTGACCCCGGGCATGGACGCGACCTTCACCCGCTTCTGGGAAGCCTCGCGCAACTGGGACGGCAGCGACCCCGTCCGCTCGTTCCTCTGATCACGAAAGCACCGACGCACATGCAACCTGGCGCCACTTCGCAGCACGGTAACTGGCACAACAACTCGGCCGGCTACCAGATGCTGCTGGTCTTCCTGCTCAGCCTCAACTTCGGCATCGTGTTCTTCGACCGCCAGGCGCACAACGTGCTGATGCCCTCGATCCAGCCCGAGCTGGGGCTGTCGCAGACGCAGATCGGGATCATCGCCGGCGGGCTCAGCTTCGCCTGGGCGATCGCCGCGTTCTTCTACGGCCGGCTGTCGGACTCGCTCGGCAAGCGCAAGATCCTGCTGGTGCTGGCGACGATTGCGTTCTCGCTGTGCTCGTTCCTGACCGGCCTCGCCTCGACCTTCGCGCTGCTGCTCGGCGCGCGCATGCTGATGGGCGCGGCCGAGGGCGGCGTGATGCCGATCAGCCATGCGATGGTCGCGAGCGAGGTCGATCCCAAGCGCCGCGGGCTGGCGCAGGGCGTGGCGCAGAACCTCGGCTCGAACCTGCTCGGCAGCTTCGCCGCCCCGGTCGTGCTGGTCGCCTTCGCCACGGCGTTCGGCTGGCGCGAAGCGTTCTACCTCGCCGGCGTGCCGGGCATCATCAGTGCGCTGCTGATCTGGTTCCTGCTCAAGGAACCCGCGCCGCTGCCCAAGCAGGAAGCCGACAAGTCGATGTCGATCCGCGAGGCGCTCAAGGAACGCAACATGTGGATCTGCGTCGTCGTCGGCGTGCTGATGGTCGCGCACTTCGTGACCACCTGGGCGTTCATGCCGCTCTATCTCGTGCAGACCCGCGGCTTCGACGAGATCACCGGCAGCTGGATCATGGGCTCGCTCGGCATCGCCGCGGCGATCTACAGCTTCGTCGTCTCGGGCCTCAGCGACGTGATCGGGCGCAAGCCGGTCATGGTCGTGCTGCCGTTCCTGTCGATCGTCGGCCCGCTCGCGGCAATGTACTACCAGGGCCCGCCGACATTGCTCGCGGCGATCTTCTTCGTCGGCTGGGCAGTCAACGGGGTGTTCCCGATCTTCATGGCGACGATCCCCTCGGAGAGCTTCCGGCCGGTGCACCACGCGACCGTGCTCGGACTGGCGATGGGCTCGTGCGAGATCCTCGGCGGGGTGTTCGGCCCGCCGATCGGCGGCTGGCTCAACGACACGTTCGGGGTCAATTCCTTCCTGTGGATGCTGATGGTGCTGGCGGTGATCAGCGGCTTCGTCGCCATGGGCCTCAAGGAAACCGCGCCCGCCGTGCTCGCGCGGCGCGGACTGCAGCCGCAGGCGGCCTGATCGCAACCGGCCGAGCGCTTGCCTGCCCGGCAGGCGTTCGGCACAGTCGAAATGCGAGTCCCGGACACGGGGACCGTTAGAGGAGAGCCATGCCCGAAACCCCCACCACCGAGCCGTGGGCCGGTACGCCGCCGGTCCCCCACGCCTTCCGTCCGGGCGCCCTGCCCGAGGCCTACATGTCGAAGATCGCCGAGGGCGACGAGCGGCTGTGGGTGCCGATCGGGCGGCCGATGGTCGAGGACGTGTTCTCGAAGCCGGTGTGGATCAGCCCGACGCTCAACATGTGGGCCGACGTGCTGATGGCCAAGAAGCCGTGCATCGTGAACCGGCACTATCACCCCAAGCCGATCTGGGCCTACACGATCAGCGGCAAGTGGGCCTATCTCGAGCACGAGTGGACCGCGACCGCCGGCGACTTCATCTTCGAGACCCCGGGCGAAAGCCACACGCTGGTGTCGTACGAGCACCCGGATCCGATGAAGGTGTTCTTCGTCGTCTCGGGCCCGCTGATGTGGCTCGACGAGCAGGGCCAGACGGTCGGCCACTACGACGTGTTCGACTACATGCGCGACGCCCGCGCGCACTACGAGGAGGTCGGCGTCGGCGCTGCCTACCTCGACACCCTCATTCGCTAGGAGCACCCCCATGGCCACCCAGATGAAAGCCCCGCCTTCGACCAAGAAGGAAATCGTCGACGTCGGCTTCGAATACCGCGACCTCGTCGCGCGCCACTCGCCCGGCGGGCGCTACATCGACGCGCAGACCGACGTCGACAGCCCGTGGGTCCCGTTCGGCGAGACCGCGGCGATCAAGCACCTGTCGTTCGACGTGCGCCGCAACCTGTTCTCGAACATCCTGTGGGTGAAGGGCCCGGGCGTGGTCGGCACGCACTTCCACCGCGGTACGATCACCATGGTCTGCCTCGAAGGCTCGGTGCGCTATCTCGAATACGACTGGGTGGCGACGCCGGGCGGGCTGATCCTCGAGGTGCCGGGCGAGAGCCACACGCTGGTCACCGAGCACCCGAACGGGGTCAAGCTGTTCGGCTGGATGGAAGGCCCGATCGAGTTCTACGACGATCAGGGCGCGTTCGTGCAGACGGTCGACGTGTGGTGGATGATGAACCACTACGAGAGCTACTGCAAAGAGCAGGGCATCGCGGTGAACCCGAAGCTGTACCTGTGACCGAAGGCCCCAAGACCCTCGACCAGTTCGACATCCGCGGCCGCTCGGCGCTGGTCACCGGCGCGGCGAGCGGCATCGGACTCGCCTATGCCGAGTGCATGGCGGAGGCCGGCGCCAGGGTCACGCTGACCGACATCGACGCCGAAGGCGCCGCGCGCGAGGCGCAGCGGCTGGTCGACGAGGGCTACCAGGCACGCTGGGGCGTGTGCGACGTGTCCAAGCTCGACCAGGTCGCCAAAGTGTTCGACGAGCACGTCCAGGCTTACGGCGGCTGCGACATCGCCTTCGCCAACGCCGGGCTCGACGTCGGCAACGGCTTCTGGACCCCCGAGGGCAACCGCAATCCCGACGGGCAGCTCGACGTCTACGATCCCGACCGGTGGTACAAGTCGATCGGGATCAACCTCAACGGCGTGTTCCACACCGTGCGCGAGGCCGCGCGGGTGATGAAGAAGAACAGGCAGCGTCGCGGCGGCTCGATCGTGATCACCAGCTCGAACGCGGCCGAGGTCAACGAGGCGATCGTCGGCGTGCCTTACATGGCGGCCAAGGCCGGGGTGAAGCACTTCATGCGCCACGCCGCCTACGAGCTCGCCGCGCACGGCATCCGCGTCAATGCGATCGCGCCCGGGCCGTTCGTGACCAACATCGGCGACGGCTGGGTCAAGAAGAACCCCGCCGCCAAGGCCGCATGGGACGAGCTGGTCCCGGTCGGGCGCATGGCCGAGACCTGGCAGATCAAGCCGCTCGCGCTGCTGCTCGCTTCGGACGCGGGCAGCTACATGACCGGCGCGCATGTGATGATCGACGGCGGCATGCAGCTGGGGCCGGTCAAGCCGCTGAATGACTGATCCTCCCCTTCCCCCTTGATGGGGGAAGGTTACGGAGACTTAGCCACGTAGTGGCTTAGTCGGAGTTGGATGGGGGTGGAGCGTGCGCACGCAATCGTCGCGCCATCACCCCCACCCAACTTCGGCGAGGCAGCAAGCTGCCGAGCCTCCGTATCCCTCCCCCAATCAAGGGGGAGGAGGAGCGTGCCACCGACGCCGACCCTTGAGAGACCGAAGAACATGAAAGCCGTCACCTTCCAGGCCCTCCACACCCCGCTCGCGTTCGAGACGCTGCCCGACCCGACACCCGATGCCGGGCAGCTCGTGGTCAAGGTCGGCCGCTGCGGCATCTGCGGCTCGGACCTGCACATGACCGAGGACGCCGCTTACGGCTGCCAGCACGGCGACGTGCTCGGCCACGAGTTCGCCGGCGAAATCGTCGACCTCGGGCGCGAGGTCGAGGGATTGAAGGCGGGCGACCTCGTCTCGGTCATTCCGCTCAGGAGCTGCGGCCACTGCGAGCATTGCCGCAAGGGCGAGGTCCAGTGGTGCGCGGGCTTCGGCCTGCAGGGCGGCGGCTATGCCGAATATGCGCTGACCCGGCCCAACCAGTGCGTCAGGCTGCCCGCCGACGTCAGCCTCGCCGACGGCGCGATCATCGAGCCGCTCGCGGTCGCGCTGCACGGGGTCAACCTCGCGGGGCTCAAGGCCGGCGACAAGGTGCTGGTGCTCGGCGCCGGGCCGATCGGGCTCGCGGTGGCGTTCTGGGCCCGGCGGATGGGCGCGGGCAAGGTCGCGGTGCAGGACATCGCCGACTTCCAGCAGGACCGCGCGCTGGGCATGGGCGCCGACGTGTTCGTGGTCGATCCGGCGGACCCGATCGGCAGCGCCGAGCGGGGATTGGGCGGCAAGGCCGACGTGGTGTTCGAATGCGTCGGCATCCCGGGGCTGATCGACCAGGCGGTGCAGCAGGTCAGGAACCGCGGGACGGTGCTGCTGCTCGGGCTGTGCACCCGGCCCGACCCGATCAACAGCTTCGCCATGCTGTCGAAGGAGGTGAAGCTCGTCACCAGCGCGTTCTTCACGGTGCCCGAGTACCAGGCCTCGCTCGACGCGCTCGCCGCGGGGGCGATCGAGCCGCGGCTGCTGGTGACCGACACGATCGCGCTGGCCGACACGCCGGCGGTGTTCGAGAGCCTCAAGCGTCGCACCAGCCAGTGCAAGGTGCTGATCGCTCCGTAACGGTGCGGTAGGATTCCGTTCACTACTCCTCGCTGATAAACTGGGCCGCCGGCTCGGCACGATCCTGGGGGGATTTCGACAATGCGATACGGAATTGCTGCTCTCGCGCTGCTGTGCGCGTCCGCGTCGGTGAGCGCGCAGATCATCGGCCAGGTGGCCGAGCCGCCGAAGACTTACGCCGCGGTCATGGCGCTCGAGGTCCCGGTGACCGCCGGCGACATCTCCGACCGGCCCTATCGCGTCCTCGCCGAGGTCAGCAAGGAAGTGCGCCGCGCGACGCTGTTCAGCAAGGATGCGTCGGACGCCAAGGTCTTCCGCGAGCTGTGGGAGGAAGCCCAGGAGCACGGCGCCGACGCGGTGATCTTCGCGCACATGGGCGAAGCCCGGGTCACCGCGCTGAGCTGGGGCTCGCGCAAGGCGACCGGGCAGGCGATCAAGTTCCTGACCGACGCCGAGATCGCCCAGCGCGGCGCCGGCACGCAGAACTGAGCGGAGCCGGCTGACCCGGTCAGCCGTGCGGTTGCGAGGCGAGCGGCGCGGCGCGGATCGCGCCCTCGAGGGCTGAGAAGCCCGCTCCGGGCACACCGCCCTCGACCTGCTCCGACAACGCGCGGTAAGCCGCGAGCGCGGCCTCGCCCTCGGCGGTCAGCTTCGCCCCCGCCTGCTGCCCGCCGCCCGGATGGGTCTCGACCAGCGGGCGGGTGAAGCAGCGGTTCATCGTGTCGACGAGCAGCCACGCGCGGCGGTAGCTCATGCCCATCGCGCGCCCGGCGGCCGAGATCGAGCCCTCGCGCGCGATCGCCTCGAGCAGGTCGGCCTTGCCCGGGCCCATGGCGATCTCGTCGCCGCAGTAGAGCTGGAGCTTGAGCTTGAGCCGGGCCATCGGCCCGACCTTAGCTCAACTCAGAGGCCGGCTCGAACCGAAAAACAGCGCCTGGCTGATCGCCGCGCGGACGGTGTCTTCCTGGAACGGCTTGGTGATCAGGTAGGTCGGCTCGGGCCGGTCGCCGGTCAGCAGCCGCTCGGGATAGGCGGTGATGAAGATCACCGGCACCGAGTCGATCGCGAGGATATCGTCGACCGCGTCGAGCCCCGACGAGCCGTCGGCGAGCTGGATGTCGGCGAGCACGAGGCCCGGGCGATTCTCGGCGACCACCTGCTGCGCCTGCGTCCGCGTCGCCGCGGTGCCGCAGATCTCGTGCCCGAGCGAGCGGACGAGGTCCTCGAGCTGCATCGAGATCAGCGGCTCGTCCTCGATGATCAGCACGCTGGTGGTGGTCTCGCGCTCGATCTCGTCGACCGCTTCCTGCACCAGCCGGTTCACGTCGTCCTCGGACACCTCCATGATCGTGCCGGCCTCGCCGGGCGAGAAATCCTCGACCGTGGTCAGCAGCAGCGCCTGGCGGTTGATCGGCGTGATCTTGCGCAGCTGATCCTGCGCGGCGCTTTCGTGGAGGCCCTGGCCGGCGCGCTCGTCGGCGACCTCGAGGTAGGCGCTCGACCACACCTTGTTGAACGCACGATAGAGCGGCACGCGGCCGCCGCGCAGCGTCTCGGCGAGATCGCTGTCGGCCAGCGCCGCTTCGAGCGTCGCGCGGACGAAGGCGTCACCAGTGGATTGCGAACCCGTCAGAGCGCGGGCGTAGCGGCGAAGAAACGGCAGATGGGAGGCGACTTCGGCACCGATCGACATAGAACCCCTTCCCGGTGGAATGACGTGGTCAACAACGCCCTCGGTTGTGACTGGTTCCAGCCAAGCGTTCCCGGGCCGGATCGAGGCCGCTGCATTGGCGGCGAGTCGGGGTTTTCGCAAACCGGGAACGCGACTGCAAAAAAATTTTGTGGGTGGTGGGAACAACCGTCCGGGCCGCTCATTATCGCTATGTCACCGCCGAGACCCCCCCTCCCGTCCAAGCGGCTGGTGATACGATCCCGAAAGGCCCCCGCTCAATGAAGCGGGGGCCTTTTTTCTTGGCCTGACAAAATGTTGCGTAGGGAGCGGGCTTCGACGGGAAGCGCCCGGTCAGCCGAGCAGGCGGGCGAACAGGCCGCGCTTGGTGCCGCTCGCGAGGACTTCGGCGAGCTGGGTCGGATCGTAAGGCTTTTCGAACACCGGGCCCATTTCGGCGACTTCGGGAGGGATCTCCTCGGGCGCCCCGGTCGCGAAGACGATGTACGGCGGCTTCGGCCCGAGCAGGTCGGCGAGCTCGGCGAGCGCCCAGCCGTCGCTGCTGTCGGCGAGGTGGATGTCGAGCACGATCGCCGCGGCGGGCCCTTGCTCGAGCGCATCCATCGTGCGGGCGATGCTCGGGCAGACCACGACTTCGGCCGCGCCCGCATCGTGCAGCGCCGCTTCCATCGCCAGCGCCACGATCGGATCGTCCTCGACCACCAGCACCCGGCCCAGCCGTGCGCGCTTGCGGGGCCGTTTGCTCTTCGTCGTGCTCTTCTCGCCGCGCATGTCTGTCCTTGGCGAGGCCCTCATTCGGCTCGCGCCTGCTGTAACGGCAAGGGGCGGATCGCAGTTCCCCGGGGCCGCGGAAACCGGAAAGCCCCCGGCTAGAGCGGCTTGCCGTAGATGCGATACTCGCGGTTGATCGTGCTGCCGATCGCATCGGCGATCGCCACCATTCCCTGGTTGTCCTCGAGGATCCAGCCGACCTCGGCGCGCTTGGCGCCGTGGACGTCGACGCCGGCGCGGCGGATGTACTCGATCATCATGAAGGCGAGCTGGCTCGCCATGCGGCTGCCCTGGAGCTTCTGCACCACGCCCATCAGCGGCACGCGGAAATCGACCGGGCGCCCGCGGCGCAGCCACCAGAGGAGCTTGATGAAGTTGAACGGGAACAGCTTGCCGCCCATCGGCTTGAGCGCCGCGTTGACGTCGGGCAGCGCCATCATGAACGCGACCGGCTCGCCGTCGAGCTCGGCGATCATGTTGACGTCCTCGTAGATCAGCGCGCCGAGCTTCTTCGCGCCGTACTTCTTCTCGGTCTCGGTGAACGGGACGAAGCCCCAGTTCTGCGACCAGGCGTCGTTGAGGATGTCGATGAAGATCGCCGCGTCGCGGTCGAAATGCTTCTTCTCGACCTGGCGGATTTTGATGCGCGGGTTCTTCTCGCCCATCTCGACGATCTTGTTGACCAGCGGCGGGAAGCCCCCTTCGACGGGCAGGTCGTAGGTCAGCAGCCGCTTGGCGACGGTGTAGCCGGCGTGCTCGATCCATGCCTCGTAGGCGGCGCTGTTGTGGCCCATCATGACCATCGGCGGGTGGTCGTGGCCCTTGACCAGCAGGCCCGGCTCCTCCCAGATCGACAGGCTGATCGGGGCCAGCACGCGGGTCATGCCCTGCTCGCGCAGCCATTGCTCGGCGCGCGCGATCAGCGCGTGGCCGGTGGCCTCGTCCTCGGCCTCGAACAGGCCCCAGTTGCCGGTGCCCGGGCCCATGCCCTGCTCGACCGGCTGGGTCAGCGCGAGCTCGTCGTAGTGCGCCGAGATGCGCCCGACGACCTTGCCCGCGCGGCGGGCGAGGAACAGTTGCACCTTGGCGTGCTCGTGGAACGGGTTCTTGCCCGGAGTCAGCAGCTCGACGACTTCGGCGCGCAGCGGCGGTACCCAGTTGGGATCGTTCGCGTTGATCGCGTAAGCGAAGTCGATGAACGCATCGAGGTCCGCCTTGCCGGAAACGGGGGCAATCACTATTTCTGCTGTCGACACGAGATAGCCTTCGTTCAGGGGCGGTTAGCCCTGCGTATGGTCTCGGTCCCTTGTCAAGCGCAGTCCCCCGGCGCAATCTCTGCCGCGGCAAGCGCCTTTTTTGGAAACAGTTGCATGAGTTCCCTGGAAGCCAGGACCGAACGGCCGATCCGCACCCGCGCGGAGACCATCCCTGACGACATGGCCCTGCTGCGCGCCGCGGCGGAAGTGACGCGCGACCTGTCGACCGCGCGGCCGGGCATCTACTGGCCCGACATGCTGCTGTCGGCGGCGATCGGCTATGCGGCGCTCGCCGGGGCGATCCTTCTCGACAACACGCTGCTGGCCGTCGCCTCGGGCGTCGTGGCCGCGCTCGCGCTCTATCGTGCGCTGCTGTTCATTCACGAGCTGACCCACATTCACCGCAACGCACTGCCCGGCTTCCGCCTGGCCTGGAACGTGGTGGTGGGCATCCCGATGCTGACCCCCTCGTTGATGTACGAGAACGTGCACACGCTGCACCACGCCCGCACCCGTTACGGCACGGCGGAGGATCCCGAATATCTTCCGCTCGCGTTGATGAAGCCGTGGAGCCTGCCGCTGTTCATCCTGATCGCGGCGCTGGCGCCGCTCGCGCTGCTGCTCCGCTCGGCCGTGCTCGTGCCGCTCGGCGCCGTCATCCCGGCCGTGCGCCGGGTGGTGTGGGAGCGGTTCTCGGCGCTGTCGATCAATCCCGAGTTTCGCCGCCGGCCGGCTGAGGGCGAGTTCGCCCGCCAGGTGTTCTGGCAGGAACTGGGCGCATCCGTGTGGGCGCTGGCCGTGCTCGCGAGCGTGATCTGGCTCGGCTGGCGCCCGCTCGCGATCGCCCTGATCGTGCTGTCGGGCACGGCGGTGCTCAACCAGTTGCGGACCTTGGTCGCGCATCTGTGGGAGAACGACGGCGAACCCATGACGGTGACCGCGCAATTCCTCGATTCGGTCAACGTGCCGCCGCCTGCGCCGCTGGCGGAGCTGTGGGCGCCGGTCGGCCTGCGCTACCATGCGCTCCACCACCTGCTTCCGAGCGTGCCCTATCATGCGCTCGGGGAAGCGCATCGGCGCCTGCGCGCCAAGTTCACTCCCGGCTCGACCTACGACCGGGCGAGCTATCCGGGCCTGTTCGGGCTCGTCGCGCGGATTGCCCGCAGCACGATGGGGCACCGCAACGCCGCGGACGCGCCCGAAGGCAAGCTCACCGTCTGACGCGACGCGCGGGCCGATCGTCGGCTGCGCATAAAGAAAGGGCGCGGAGCCTTGCGGCTCACGCGCCCTTTCGTTTGCATTCGCATCGCGAGGCCGAAGCCCCGCGACGCGGAATGGCTTACTCGGCCGGGGTCTCGGTCGCAGCGTCGGTCGCGGCGTCGGTCGCGGCGTCGGTCGCGGCGTCGGTCGCAGCGGCGTCGGTGGCAGCGGCGGTGTCGGTCGCGGCCGGCTCAACCGGAGCTTCTTCGACAACGGCGGTGTCGGTGGCTTCCGGAGCTTCGGTGGTGGCGTCGCCGCCACAGGCCGACAGAGCGAGCAGGGCGGTGGCCGAGAAGGCAGCCAGAGCGATCTTCTTCATATCAAGTTCTCCTAGTGTGGGCCGGGCCCACGAGGACTCGCAGCGGCGCGAGCCGCTTTCAAATAGTGGCAAAAATGTGGCGTTGCAAGCGGGATGGCGGGGCCCGCCTGCGGATCACTCCTCGGTGCGGATGAGCACCGTTTCGCCGACGAGGAAGAACAGCACGAACGGCGCCCAGGCCGCCAGCAGCGGGGGATAGCCGCCGAATCCGCCCATCGCCAGCGCCGCGTTGTCGACCACGAAAAAGGCGAAACCGAGCGCCATGCCGATGATCGCGCGGGCCAGCAGGTGCCCCGAACGGGCCAGGCCGAAGCCGGCGACCGCGCCGAGCAGCGGCATCAGCACCGCTGCGAGCGGCCCCGAGATCTTGTGCCACCATTTGCCCTTGAGCTCGGCCGTGCGCCGCCCGGCGGCATCGAGCGCGGCGATCGAGCGCGACAGCTGGCGGATCGATTCCGCGTCGGCATCGACCCGCTTGAGCGCGATCTGGTCGAGCGTGATCCCCTTGGCGACGACCATCGGCTCGGCCAGCTGGCGCGAGACCGCGGGACCGACGTCGAACACCCGCGGGTTCTCGAGCCGCCAGCCGGGATTGGCGAAGCGCGCTTCGGGCGAGCGCAGCTGGCGCACGATCATCCCGGCGCCGTCACGCTCGTAGAACGACACCTCGTGCATCACCGTGTCGGGGCCGGTGCCGTCGATGCGCGCGGCGAGCAGCACGTCCTGGCCGTCGTTGAGGTAGATGTTGCTGCGCGTGCTCGGATCGCGCGGGACCGGGCCGTAGTCGGTCTTCTCCCACGCGGTCAGCGCCGCGTTGGCGCGGATCACGATGCGCTCGTTGAAGGCGAAGTGGAGCACCGCGACCCCGGCGGCGACGAGCACCAGCGGGGCGAGGATCTGGTGCGCCGAGAGCCCGGCGGCCTTCATCGCCACGACCTCGCTGTTCTGGTTGAACGTCGCCAGCGTGATGATCGTCGCCAAGAGCACCGAATAGGGCAGGAAGCGCGCGATCAGCTGCGGCACGCGCAGCCCGACGTAGCGCAGCAGCTCCGCCTCGCCGTTGCCCGGCACCGCGAGGATGTCGCCGCTCTTGCTGAGCAGGTCGAGCATCATCAGCACCAGCACGAGCATGACCAGCACCGCGAGGATGCGGACCGCGAAAGTCTTGCCGAGATACCAGGTCAGCGCGCGCGAGGGGAAGAAATCAAACAGCACCGGCGACCGCCTCCTCGTGCGCCTGCTCGCGGACCTGGCGCGCGCGGTCTCGGCGGCGCAGCAGCGCGGTCACGCGCTTGGCCACCTTGGCATAGAACGCTTCGAGCGCGCCGATCGCCTGCCCGCCGGGGACGAACGAGACGCGGTAGTACATCCATCCGATCAGGGCGCCGAACAGCACGAACGGCCCCCATAGCGAGAGCAGCGGGTCGACCCGGCCGAGCTCGGCGACCGATTGCCCGTACTGGTTCACCTTGTGGTAGGCGACGACCATGACGATCGCGAGGAACACCCCGAGCGCCGAGGTCGAGCGCTTGGGCGGGATCGCCAGCGCGACCGCGAGCAGCGGCAGCATCAGCATCATCACCACCTCGACCATGCGGTAGCTGAACGCGGCCTGCCCGCTGGCCTGCTGCGAGGGCGAGGCTTCCTTGCTCCAGCCGAGCTCGAACAGCTCGGGCAGCAGGTACTCGCGGCTCTCGTCGCCGCGGGCGCGGAAGCGCTCGATCGCGGGCAGGTCGATCGGCAGGTCGTGGCGCGAGAAGTTGAGCACGCGCGGGCTCTGGCCGGGCATGTCCTGGACGATCGTGCCGTCGGTCAGGCGGAAGATGATCGTGTTGCGGTTCTCGCGGTTGGCGAGGAAGCGGCCCTCGCGCGCCGAGATCGAGAGGACCTGACCCTTGTCGTTGGCGACGCGGGCGAAGATGCCCATCAGCCGGCGGCCCTCGTCCTCGCTGCGCTCGATGCGGAGCGCGACGCGGTCCTCGAGCTGGGTGAACTCGCCGACCTTGATCGAGGCGCCGAGCGCGCCCGAGCGCAGCTCGAAATCGAGCTGCTCGTAGGAATAGCGCGCGAGCGGCTGCCAGTAGCCGACGATGGCGAAGTTCACCCCCATCAGCGCGATCGTGATCAGGTAGGGCACGCGCAGCAGGCGGGTGTAGCTGAGGCCGACCGCGCGCATCACGTCGAGCTCGCTGGTGGTGGCGAGCTTGCGGAAGGCGAACAGGATGCCGAGCATGACCCCGAGCGGGATCGCGAGGCCCGCGTATTCGGGGATCAGGTTGACGAGCATCTTGAACACGATCGTCACCGGCCCGCCCTCGGTCGAGACGAACTCCATCAGCCGCAGCATCTTCTCGAGCATGAGCAGCGAGGCGGCGAGCGCGAACACCCCGAGCATCGGCATGAGCACGAGCCGGAAGATGTAGCGGTCGATGGCGGTGAACAGCTTCAAGTCAGGTCAACGGCCCGGACGGGTGGGAGTTTCGCGCGGCGCTGTAGCCGTTCCTTGGCGTGAGGTCAGGCCTTTTCGAGCGTGCACTGCAGCGGGTGCTGGTTCTGGCGGGCGAAGTCCATGACCTGGTTCACCTTGGTCTCGGCGACCTCGTAGGGATAGACGCCGCAGACGCCGACGCCCTTCTGGTGGACGTGGAGCATGACCCGGGTGGCCTGCTCGAGGTCCATGCGGAAGAAGCGCTTGAGGCACATGACCACGAATTCCATCGGCGTGTAGTCGTCGTTGAGCATCAGCACCTTGTACTGGCTCGGCTTCTTCGACTTGGCGCGGGTCTTGGTGGCGACGCCGACCTGGCCCTCGCCCTCGATGATCTTGCCCTCGTCGTCGCCGCCGTTGGCAGCGCGCGCGGGGGCGCGGTCAGGCACGGGGGCCTCGGCGGGCAGAGCGACAGGAATCCGGAGCATTGGCAGACAAATATCGTATCGCCCGGCGCTGCCGCAAGATGCACGACCGAAAAGCGCGGTTAACGGGGCTCGCAAAGCGAGACGGGCCGGGGCGGGGGGCCCCGGCCGGGCCGGGGCCCCCCCCCGGCGCGGGGCGCCGGCGGGGCGCGGGGGG
>CBHWED010000004.1:0-38272 GCA_966112795.1 uncultured bacterium | reverse complement strand
GCGAGACCGAGCCGGCGAGGCCCGCGGCCGAGTCCCCCGTTCCCACGCCGAACGCTCCGCGGTCGATGCTCGCGCTGCCTTCGACATGGCGCTTGAGGCCTTCGCCCGAGAGCGTGAAGCTCAGCGACTGCGGCTTGCTCGCGCCCTTGAGCGAGAGCGTGCCGCTGGCGCTGTAGCGGTTGGGGCCGGTCTGGCGGACCGAGGTCGAGCGCCAGGTCGCCGTCGGGTTGGCCGAGCTGGCGAAGAAGTCGCCGCCCTGGAGCATCTCGTCCTGCGTCGCGTCGCCAAGCGAAGCGCTGGCGAGCCTGACCTCGATGCGGATGTCGGCGGTCTCGGGATGCTCGGGGTCGAACTTGATCGCACCGCTCCAGTCGGAGAACGAACCGCTATAGCTGCTGTCGCCGCTGGCGACCGAGAAGCCGAGCCGGCCGCCGCGCTGGATCGTCCACACGGGGGGCGGGCCGGCCTCGGCGTCGGTCGGCTCGTCGGTCGGCGACGCCGTGGCGGTCGGCTCGGGCGCCGTTGCGGCAAGCGGAACGCGCGCGGTGTTCTCGCGCGCCTCGGTCTGCTCGGGGCCATAGCCGCCGTTGGCGACGACCCAGCTCGCAATGCGCATCCCGGTGGCGAAGTAGACCACGACCACCAGCAGCGCGAGCAGCCCCGCCGCCCAGGCCGAGCCGCCGGGGCCCATGCGCCGCAGCAACCCGTCCTTGAGCAGGAACTGGTGGCGCAGCGCGCCGGCGACGTGAAGCACGACCAGCGCGAGGCCGATCCAGGCGAGGATCTCGTGGGTCTCCTCCATCGGCTCGTTGAGCGCGCCGGGGAGCGGCAGGTGCGGCCACGGGATCGTGCCCCAGTACATCGTCGGCACCTGGATCGGCGAGGTCGACACGATCGCCCAGCCGGTCAACGGGGCGCCGATCATGAACACGTAGAGCAGCGTGTGCACGGCCTTGGCGAGGAAACCCTGGAAGCCGCCCTCGACCGCAGCCGGCGGGCGATGCGTCAGCCGCCAGGCGAGCCGCGCGAGGGTCAGCAGCAGGATCGTGATGCCGACCGACTTGTGCAGCTGGTAGAGCGCGAAGCCGCTCTCGTTCTTCGGCATCGAGAAGCCGAGCGCGAGCTGGAACGCGAGCGCCAGCGCGATCAACCAGTGGAGGACGATCGCGCCGGTGCTGTAGCGGGCCTGCGAATTACTCGAACTGAGTGTTGCCATCTTCGTCCACTGGATTGCGATCGTTTTCCGAGCACTGGAACTCGTAGAGCTTGCCGTAGCGGTCGCGGCGGTAGCGGGTGGTGACCGCGAACGGTTCCGCGAGCGCTTCGGGGTCCTCCATGTGCATCTCGTTGATCAGCACGTTCGGGTCGTTCGGGTCCAGATGAATTCGTTCAGTCAGCACGAACTTGTCCGAATGCGGCCAGCCGGTGTCGATCTCGAGCTCGCCCGAGATGCCGCGGGTCTCGACCACCAGCGTGTCGCCGTCCCAGTGGCCGACCGAATCGCCCATGAAGGTCGGGTCGGGATCGTCCTCGTGCGCGCGGCCGTCGGTCCAGATCGTGCGGGTCTGCATCCAGGCTTCCTGGTTGATCGTCACCCGGCCGGGGGCGAAGATGAACTCATAGGGATACTGCGCGAGGCGCATGATCCGCGGCATGCCCGGCGGGCTGCAGTTCGAGCGCGCGCGCCGGGTGACGCCGTCGTTCGAGCGCACCTCGCTGACCCAGGCCTCGCGCCGCGCGAGGTATTCACCCTTGAGCTTGGGCGTGGTCGGAATGGAATCGTCGGCGCGCGGGCCGGCCATGACGAACCAGATCCCGCCCCAGTCGGGCAGTGCGTCGAGCGCGGCGTATTGCCCCTTCGGATTGGCCGCGCCCTTGCCTTCGGTGACCCCTTCGGGCGGCGGCGACTGCGTGGCCGCGCCGAGCTGGGCGGCGGCGGGCGTGGACAGGAGGAGGGCGGCGAGGCCCAGGCCGAGAGCGCGTTTCATCGATTCCCCACCCTATGTCCGTTCGTCGCGAGCCAGTCGATGCGGACGCTAGCGCGGCGCCCGGCGGTTCGACAAGCGCGCGACGCGCGGAACGTGCTGTTGATTGCAGTGCCCGCTCAGTTCACGTCGCCGAGCGTCGAGCCGTTGGCAAGGCGCACGCCGGCGTAGCTGCCGCCGCGCGCGCCGCTGCGCAGCGGGTGGACCCAGATGCGCACGCGGTCGCCTTCCTTGAGCGAGCTGCGCGTCCAGCCTTCCTGCGCGAGGTTGTTGGGGCTGGTCATCTCGATCGCCCAGCGCTCGGTCGCGCCGCCCGGCGCGGCGACGTTGGCCTCGATGAACGCGTGCGGGTTCTGCCACTTGAAGCGCACCACTTGCGCGTCGAGCTGCACCGTCTTGTTCATGTCGAACATCGAGTAGCTGTGGTGCGCCGCTGCCGGGATCGCGAGGGTCGCGAGCAGTGCCGCCGCGAGAGGTATGCCAAACCGCTTCACGTGATCCTCCATCATACGCACCCTTACACCCGGGGGACGTTCACGGGGGTGCCGTTCTTGGGGAGCCCCGAATCGAGCGTGCGCCCGTCGGGCAGCCGCACGTCGAGGAACAGCCCGCCGTGGCTGCCGTCGCGCAGCGGGTTCATCCTGAGGCTGATCCGGTCGCCACGCTTGACCGCGGTGCGGCTCCAGCCCTGGCGCTTGAGATTGTTCGGGCTGTTGAGCTCGATCGACCAGTGCTGCGTCGCGCCGCCCGCGGCGACCTCCATCTCGATGAACGCGTGCGGGTTGGTCCACTGGAACTCGGTCACCGTGCCGTCGAGCGTCATGATCTTGCGCTGGTCGAACATCGCGAAGCTGTGGTGCGCCAGCGCCGGCACCGCGACGGCGAGCGCAGCGGCTGCGGCGACAAGGGCCTTAGTTCTCATCGGACACTCCCTCGACCTCGCTGTGCCCGCGCTGCTCGGCGGTCTCGCTGCCGAGGTTGGTGCCCGGCAGGTTGGCATTGTACTGCAGGATGCAGTTGGCCTCGTTGATGTCGGTGTGGTCGGCGCGGTTGTAGCGCTTGGTCGACTTCCAGTCGCCCTGCCACATCGTCGGATCGACGAGCGTGTATTCGACTTCCATGGTCTTGCCGTCGTTGACCAGCTTGATCCGCTCGGTCAGCTCGAACTTGTCGTCGATCGGGATGCCGAGGTCGATGTAGTGGTTGTCGACCTCGAAGTAGGTCGTGTGCACGACCAGCGTGTCGCCTTCCCAGTGGCCGATCGACTCGCCGTTGTAGCTCGGCACGACCAAGTCGGGATTGCTGTGCTCGCGCCCGTCGAGGAAGATCGTCCGCACCGAGTTGTTGAAGCCGCTGATCACGTAGATCGCGGTCGGCAGCTGGATGAACGCGTGCGGCCACACGCGCGTCATCAGCATCGGCATGCCCGGCGGGTAGCACTGGCCGATCGCGTCGCGGTAGGTCTCGCCGCGCGCCTGCGCCTTGGGCTGCTCGATCAGCGCCTCGCGCCCCGGGGCGAAGAACTTCGGGTAGGGCGGGCCGAACATGTAGTCGGCGAAACCCTTGGACAAGTCGACGAACCAGGTGCCGGTGACATCGAACGGCGCCGCCGGCCGCGGCTTGGCGATGTTCTCGGGCGCCAGCGCGCCGAGGTAGTCGGGGTGCTTGGGCACCATCTGCTCGAGCCGCTCGGGCGGAATCGGCGTCAGCGGCCGCACCACCTCGGGCTGACCCTGCCCGGCGACGTCACCCTCTTCCTGGGCCAGCGCGGGCGTGCAGGCGAACGCGGCCGCGACGGCCAGGGAACAGCCAATGCCGAGCTTCACCTTCATTCCTCTCCATCCCATAGTTGATGGATCAACCACGGCCCCAAGGAAGTCAATACCGGGGTCGAGGCCGTCCGTTTTTAGCCGGCCGATACGCGGTCCGGAGTTTCATCCTCGGTTTCCTTGCCCGCGCCCGAACCCACCCTACGCTGGTCCACCCGATCGGCGATCTTCCCCAAGACGGCGTCCAGCGCATCGCGTTCGCTCGAATCGAGATCCTGCAGGATCCACTCGAAGTATTCGCGCCGCTTCGCCTTGATGCGGTCGTGCAGGTCCTCGCCGTGCGCCGTCGGCGTCAGCACCAGCCGGTTCTCGCGATCGCGCGCCTCGCCGCGCTGGATCAGGCCCGAGTCGAGCAGGCGGGCAACGGCCCGGCTGACCTCGGCCCGGTCGACCTCGAAGGCCACGCAGATCTGCGCCGCGCTCGACGAGCCCATCGTGCAGATGTAGCCGAGCGCGCGCCATTCGGCGGCGGTCATCTTGAAGTCGCGGTGCAGGTCGCGGGCGGTCTCGCGATCGATCATCCGCGCGAGCAGCATCAGGCGGTGGGGAATGAAATACTGGTTCGACATGAACCAGGTGCTCGACAAGCTCATACGGCCAAGGGCCCCCGCCCGATCGGGTTTATTGCAGTGATGCCGCGTTCCGCCCCGCGGGCGCAAGCCCGGGGCGGCAGCCGTCCACCTTCCACGCACCGCCTCTATGCCACAGCCGGGTTCCAAACAAGTTGATTGATCAATCAAATCCGCCCTGATAGCCTCCCCCTCGGGCCGCGGCAGATTGGCCAAGACAATCATGGGGGAGTCCGACATGAGCGAATGCTCTGCCGTTGCGCGTTTGCGGATGGCTGCGCTTGCCGGGGCGGCCGCGATCGCGCTGGCCGCAGGATCGGCCAACGCCCAGGAAACCGGCGCACCCGCCGATCCGCCAGCCGACGAGAGTTCGCAAGACCGCCTCGGGGAAATCGTCGTAACCGCGGAACGGCGCGTGACCAATCTCCAGGACACGCCGCTTTCGGTCGTGGCGATGACCCAGGAAATGGTTGCCGCGAAGGGGATCGAGGACCTCCAGGACCTCGCCGTGTTCACGCCCAACCTGTCGATCTCGGCCTCGCGCGGCAACGGCAACAACATCCCCAACTTCACCATCCGCGGTATCTCGGGCGGCGGCGGCGCGACGGGCGAACGCGGCGTCGGCCTCTACATCGACGGAGTCTACGTGCCGCGCACCAGCGGCTCGGTGCTGCGCGTGCTCGACATCGACCGCATCGAGGTGCTGCGCGGACCGCAAGGCACGCTGTTCGGGCGCAATTCGACCGGCGGCGCGATCCGCATCTTCTCGAAGCAGCCCGACGACGAGCTCGAAGGGTACGTGCGCGGGACCGTGGGCAACTTCGACCGGACCGACGTGGTCGGCATGCTCAACGTGCCGCTGACCGACACGCTCGCGCTGCGCATGCAGGGCGCCTACCTGGCCGAAGACGGCTACGTCACGCGCGGCACGCAGGAGCTCGGCAGCACCGAGGATGTGATCGGCCGTGCGGTCCTGCGGTGGGAGCCGGCCGCGGGCGGCAGCGCGACGCTGGCGTTCCTGTACAGCGATTCGAAGGCCGACGGGACGCCGCTGGTGTTCCGCGAGTTCGACATGCGCGACGACCAAGGCCGGCCTCTCGAGGGGGTCATCGAGGGCAACTACGGCGACTGGATCAGCGATTCCTTCAAGGCGGCGGGCCAGGCGCCCCTCGCGGCCTACAACGATCCGCGAATTGTGACGGGCGATCGGTTCCGCGCCCCCGATCTGTGCCTGCTGGACGACTTCGACCCCGACTACGACGACGCCTGCCGCCAGTTCAACAACAACACGTACTGGCAGGCCGACCTGACCACCGAGACCCCGCTCGGCGACAACGTCACCCTGAGCACCGTCACCGGGGTGTCGAAGCTCGATCACGAAGGGGTCAGCGACTACCAGCTGCTCGGCATGGAGTATCGCCGCGACGACATCGAGTCCGAGGTGATCTACAGCGAGGCCCAGCTCAACACGACGCTGTTCGCCGACGCGGTCGACTTCGTCACCGGCGGCAACTATTTCTTCGAGAGCTCGCAAGCGCCGAACTACGTGATCAACCGTCGCGGGACGAGCGACTACACGAGCCAACAAGCACGCGGCAATACCGATGCGGGCCTGTTCCGCACGGCGGACACTTTCACCAGGCAGAAATCCGACTCGATCGGGATCTTCGCGAACGCCACCTGGCACGTCACGCCCTCGCTCGATCTGACCGGCGGCCTGCGCTACTCGCACGACAAGAAGGACTACATGCAGCGGCGCTACGCCGAGTTCCTGCCGAACGGCGCGCCGGGGGCGTTCAAGGTTGTGCCGGGGACCAATTCGACCACGGTGCGCGACGACGCGAGCTTCGAGCAGATCGATTACCGGGCGACCATCGACTACGACATCACGCCCGAGATCATGGCCTATGCAACGGTGTCCAAGGCGTACAAGGCGGGCACCTACAGCTACACCATCCAGAGCTTCACGGGATTTCCGCCTACCGGCAACAACGCCACTGGCGAGAACCAGAGCGCGGTGATCGAGCCGATCCCGCCCGAAGAGGTGCAGAACTTCGAGGTCGGCTCGCGCATGATGCTGTTCGGCAACCGCGTGCGCTTCAACCCGACGCTGTTCTACATGAAGTACACCAACCGCCAGGCCGCGCGGCAGGTACCGTGCGCGCCGGGATCGGGCAGCTGCCCGACCGTGGGCTTCACCATCAACATCGTCGATTCGGGCGACGTCGACATCTGGGGCGGCGAGCTCGACATGCAGATCGCCGTGACCGACGAGTTCACGATCGACGCCTCCGGGGCGATTCTCGATTACGAGGTCAAGAATCCGGTGGCCAACAGCGGGCCCAACCTGTTCCCCGACGCGCCCTCGCCGAGCTTCAACATCGGCGCCACCTACGACACCGACTTCGGTTTCGGCCCGGCGACGTTCAACCTCAACTACGCGTACGTCGGCGAGCAGGAGACGCACCCGACGGCGGTCGGAGATTCCGCGTTCCGGATGGACGATTACGGCATCGTCAACGCGCGCATCCGCTTCGTGCCCAACGACGGCGCGGTGTCGCTCACGCTGTTCGCCAACAACCTGCTCGACGAGACTTACGCGACTTACGCCCAACGCTTCGGCGGTGGGTTCTGGGATGCGGGGGCGCCCGTGGGGCTGGCCGAACCGGCGCGTTCCGCGCTGGGCGAAGTGATGGGGCGCCCGCGCGAGGTCGGCCTTACCGTGCAATACGACTTCTGACGTATCGGCGGGGGGCGGCCTCCCGCCATATTGCATCGCAGCACTTGCCAAGCCGATATTGTGCAGTGCAATACGCGCGGCATGAGGATCGCCATCGTCGATGAAAGCGCCACGCGCGCGACTATCATCGAGGAAGGGCTCGCGCAGATTCCCGACTGCCAGATTTTCGTCCTCACCGAGCGCCGCGGGCTGCTCGCGCGGATCGAGGAGATCGGGCCCGACATCGTCCTGATTGATCTCGGCAACCCGTCGCGCGACGTGCTCGAGGAGTATTTCGCGGTCAGCCGCGTGCTCGCGCGGCCGATCGCGATGTTCGTCGACGAGAGCGACGACGACGCGATCGCCGCGTCGATCGACGCCGGGGTTTCGGCCTATGTCGTCGACGGGCTCGCGGCGCACCGCATCCGTCCGCTGCTCGACCTCGCGGTGCGGCGATTCAATGCCTTCGCGCGGCTGCAGACCGACCTCGCCGAGGCCCAGGGCAAGCTCGCCGAGCGCGAGACCGTCGACAAGGCCAAGCGTATCCTGATGCAGAGCAAGGGCGTGACCGAGCCCGAAGCCTATGCCGAGCTGCGCCGCAAGGCGATGAGCTCGAACCGACGCATCGCCGAGATTGCCGAAGCGGTGGTGACCGCACACGACCTTTTGGGGCCAGAGGGAGAGAGGGCGGGATGACCGAGACACTCACGATCGGCTTCCTGCCGCTGGTCGATGCCTGCCTGCCGATCCTCGCGCACGAGCACGGGTTCGCCGAGGAGGAGGGCCTTGCGCTCAGCTTCCAGCGCGACGTGAGCTGGGCGACGGTGCTCGACCGCCTGCTCTACGGCCACAGCGACGCGGCGCACATGATCGCGCCGCTGGCGATCGCCACCACGCTCGGTCGCGGGCGCCCGGCGCAGCCGCTCGCGGCGCCGTTCGTGCTCGGGCTCAACGGCAACGCGATCACGATGACCCCTGAGCTCGCCGCGAAAGTCGCCGAGCCGGGCAAGCTGGCCGATCCCAAAGCGCTCGGTGCGGCGCTGGCCGAGGAAGTGCGCGTGCGCAAGGCAGCCGGCAGGCGGCTGCACCTCGGCGTGGTCCACCGCTATTCGAGCCACAGCTACAAGCTGCGCTACTGGCTCGCCGCCTCGGGCATCAGGCCCGACGAGGACGTCGAGATCGTCACCGTCGCGCCGCCGTTCGTCGCCGACGCGATGGAGACCGGCGAGATCGACGGCGCCTGCGTCGGCGAACCGTGGAACAGCGCCGCGGTGGCCCGCGGCGTCGGCGTGATCGTGCTCGCGACCGCGCAGATCTGGCGCCGCGGGGTCGAGAAAGTGCTCGCCTTCCGTGCGCCGGTGCTCGAGGCGCGCCGGCCCGCTGCCGAGGCGCTGATCCGCGCGATGCGCAAGGCCGGGGCGCACTTCGTCGACCCGGCCAACTGGGAGGTCAACGCGGCCATCCTTGCGCGGCCCGAATACGTCGGCGCCGACCCGAAGCTGATCCTCGGCGCGATTTCCGACCGGCTGGTGCTCGTCCAGGGCGCGGAGCCGGTGCATTATCCGGACTTCATGTTCCAGCACCGCGAGGCGGCCAACTTCCCGTGGGTCAGCCAGGCCGAGTGGCTCTACACCCAGCTCGTGCGCTGGGACCATCTGCCGTACTCACCCGCGGATGCCGAAGCGGCCGCGCGGGTGTTCCGCCCCGACGTCTACCGCAGCGCGCTCGCCGGAACCGGCGACTTGCTGCCCGGCGCGAGCTCCAAGGTCGAGGGCAGTCTCGCCCGGCCGACCGCGGTAACCGCACAACAGGGCGCCATGGTCTTGGCGAACAACAGCTTTTTCGACGGGCGCAGCTTCGATCCGGACGACATTGAGGGATACATCGCCTCCTTCGCATGAGCACAATTTTTGCTGCATCGCAAAAAGAGGCTTTACGGCGCCGCAGCGAATCGGTTAGCTAGCCGGCGACGAGGTGCTTCCATCGGCGGGAGCGACAGGCCTCGAGCTTTTCACAATCAGCGTGGCAACGAAGCCGCCCGATCTGGTCCGCAGGACCAAGTCGAGGCGGCTTTTTCGCGTTGTCCGCCAGCGAAGGGGACCATCGATGACCGCATCCCTGCCTGAGCCGGAGAGCAAGGGCTTCTGGCAATCGGGCCACACGCCGACGCTGCTCGCGGCGTTTCTCTATTTCGATGTCTCGTTCATGGTCTGGGTCATGCTCGGGCCGCTCGCGCCGATCATTTCCGCCGAGCTCGGGCTCGATCCGGCGGAGAAGGGGCTGATGGTGGCGGTGCCGACGCTCGCCGGCGCGGTGCTGCGGATCATCAACGGGCTGCTCGGCGATCGCATCGGGCAGAAGCTGACCGGCACGCTCAACCAGCTGATCGTCATCGGCGGCCTGCTGGTCGGCTGGTGGTACGGGGTCGACAGCTTCGCCGGCACGCTCGCGCTCGGCGTGATCCTCGGCTTTGCCGGGGCCAGCTTCGCCGTCGCGCTGCCGCTGGCGAGCCGGTGGTATCCGCCCGAACACCAGGGCAAGGCGATGGGCATCGCCGGCATGGGCAACTCGGGCACCGTGCTCGCCGCGCTGTTCGCCCCGATCCTCGCCAAGCTGTTCGGCTGGAACGCGGTGCTCGGCCTCGCGGTGATCCCGCTCGTCGTGATCTTCGTCGTTTACCAGGTCCTCGCCAAGGACAGCCCGAACCAGCCCGCGCCGAAGCCGCTTTCGGCCTACGGCGACGTGCTCAAGCACCAGGACGCGTGGTGGTTCATGCTGTTCTACAGCGTCAGCTTCGGCGGCTTCGTCGGGCTCTCGAACTCGCTGTCGATCTGGTACACCGACAACTTCGCGCTGACCCCGGTGGTCGCCGGCTACTACACCGCGGCCTGCGTGTTCATGGGCTCGCTGGTCCGTCCGCTCGGCGGCGCGCTGGCCGACCGCTTCGGCGGCACGCGCACGCTGACCTTCGTCTATACCGGCGCCGCGCTGCTCCTCGCGGCGATCAGCATGGGCCCGACCTCACTGCCGATCGCGGTGGCGCTGTTCATGCTGGTCATGGCCACGCTCGGCATCGGCAACGGCGCGGTGTTCCAGCTCGTGCCGCAGCGCTTCGGCAGCGAGATCGGCGTGATGACCGGGCTGGTCGGCTTTGCCGGCGGCGTCGGCGGGTTCTACCTCGCCTCGTCGCTCGGCTTTGCCCAGAAGTATACGGGCAGCGCTTCGGCGGGCTTCCTGATCTTCGCCGGGCTCGCCGTCGTGGCGCTGGCCAGCCTGACGCTGGTCAAGGGCCGCTGGCGCTCGACCTGGGGCGCCGAGCTGGCCACCGCGCGGATTTGATCGACCGGGGAGCGGGCCAAGGTCCGCTCCCTACCCGCCACCCGCCGGAAGAGCGGGGCGCAATACGGATGCCCAAGGGGATGCGAAGAGGCTACAGGCCGCAGGCCCAAGGGGGAACCAGATGAGGAACTTACGACTTGCGCTGCTCGGCCCTGCATTGGCCGGCGCGTTCGCCGCTCCGGCCGCCGCGCAGGACGTCCTGCCGGCCATTCCGATCGGCAACGGGATCACGCTCGATCCGCAGATCGCCGCGCGGCTGCGCTACGAGACGGTCGACCAGGACAGCTTTCCGGACCAGGCCGACGCGCTGACCTTTCGGGCCCGCGCGGGCGTCGAGATCAAGGGCCACGGCTTCTTTGCCCTGGTCGAAGGCGAAGGCACTCTCGCGCTCGTCGACGATTACAACGACACGCTGCCGGGCAACGGCACCGAGCCGTTCCCGACGGTGTCCGATCCCGAGAACCTCGAGCTCAACCGGCTGCAGGTCGGCTATCTCAAGGACGGCACCGGGGTCACGCTCGGCCGCCAGCGGATCATCCTCGACAACGCGCGCTTCGTCGGCAACGTCGGCTGGCGGCAGAACGAGCAGACCTACGACGCGGTGCGCGGGCAGGCCAAATTCGGGCGGGTCGTGCTCGACGGGAGCTACGCGATCTCGCAACGCACGGTGTTCGGGGTCGACAGCCCGAACGAGCACTACGACGGCGATTTCGTGTTCCTCAACGGCGGGGTCGACCTGCCGGTGGTCGATGCCAAGGCCTTCGCCTACCTGATCGACTACGACACCCGAGTGGCGTTCTCGAGCCAGACTTATGGCGTCTATGCGACCGCCGCGCTCGAGGTCCCGGCGATCGGCAAGCTCAACGCGCTGGCGAGCTACGCGACCCAGTCCGATTACGGCGACAACCCGACCGCCTACGATGCCGACTACATCAACCTCCAGGCCGGCGTCGGCATGTTCGGCTTCGCGCTGACCGCCGGTTACGAGGAGCTCGGCAGCGATCACGGCGTCGCCGCGTTCCAGACCCCGCTGGCGACGCTGCATGTGTTCAACGGCTGGGCCGACCTGTTCCTGACCACGCCCAACACCGGGCTGCGCGACTACTACGGCACGCTCGGCACCACGTTCGGCGTGCCGTTCCTGCCCGGCTTCAAGGCCGACCTGACCTACCACGAGTTCGACAGCGACTTCGGCGGGCTCGACTACGGCAGCGAGTGGGACGCCTCGCTCGGCTTCAAGCTCGGGCCGGTTTCGCTGCTGGCCAAGTATGCGAATTACAACGCAAACGTGTTCGCGGTGGATACCGAGAAGGCCTGGTTGCAGGCCGAGGTCAACTTTTGAGCACCGCTGCCCTAAAATGCTGCACTGCAATATAGTGCTTGCCGCTTTGCGCTAGAATCGGTTATCTAGTCGGCAAGCGGAACGGCTCGCCCAATGGAGGGCGAAGGCAACCGGTCCGCCGACAGCAATCACAGCGTGGCAACGGCGCCGCCAGTCTCCCTCGGGACTTGGCGGCTTCTTTGCGTGCGCGTCTGAAGGACGAGACAGTGAACGCACCGACGAGCTTCGACAAGGCGGGCCCCCTGGTGGGCCGGCTGAACGAGAAACTGGTCGTGATCGGCAACGGCATGGCGGGCTGCCGCGCGGTCGAGGAGATCCTCGCGCGCGATCCCGGGCGCTACTCGATCACGATCTTCGGCGCCGAGCCGCGCGTGAACTACAACCGCATCATGCTCTCGCCGGTGCTCGCGGGCGAGAAGAGCTTCGACGAGATCGTCCTCAATACCGCCGAGTGGTACGCGGAGAACGGTATCGAGCTGGTCGCAGGCGATCCCGTCGATCACATCGACCGCGAGCGACAAGTGGTGATCGGCCGTTCGGGCCGGGTCGAGCCCTACGACCGGCTGCTGATCGCCACGGGCTCCGACCCGTTCATCATCCCGGTGCCCGGCCGCGACCTGCCCGGGGTCGTCACCTTCCGCGACCTCGACGACGTCGACAAGATGCTCGCCGCGGCCGCGGGCGGCGGCAACGCGGTGGTCATCGGCGGCGGGTTGCTCGGGCTCGAGGCGGCGCACGGCCTCGCGCTGCGCGGCATGAGCGTCACCGTGGTCCACCTGATGCCGACCTTGATGGAGCGCCAGCTCGACGAAGCGGCCGGCTGGCTGCTCAAGACCGAGCTCGAGCGGCGCGGGCAGACGATCCTGACCGGTGCCGACACGCAGGAGATCATCGAGAAGGACGGCCACGTCGCCGGCGTGCGGCTCAAGGACGGGCGCGAGATCCCGGCCGACATCGTGGTCATGGCGGTCGGCATCCGGCCCTCGACGATGCTTGCCAAGACCGCCGGGCTCGAATGCGAGCGCGGGGTCATGGTCGACGATCACATGGTCACTTCGGACCCGCAGGTGCTCGCGGTCGGCGAATGCGTGCAGCACCGCGGGCAGTGCTACGGCCTCGTCGCCCCGCTGTGGGAGATGTGCCGCGCGTTGGCCGATCACCTGACCGAGCAGCCCACCGGCTACTCGGGCTCGGTCACTTCGACCAAGCTCAAGGTCTCGGGGATCGACGTGTTCTCGGCCGGCGACTTCACCGGCGGCGACGAGCATGAGGACATCGTCATGCGCGACGCCGCGCGCGGCGTGTACAAGCGCGTGGTCCTCAAGGACGACAGGATCGTCGGCGCGGTGCTCTACGGCGATACCGCGGACGGCAACTGGTACTTCGACCTCCTCAAGAAGCAGGAGGACATCTCCGAGATCCGCGACGGCCTCATATTCGGCCAGGCTTTCGCGATGGGCGGGGGCGCCTTCGCGGACCCTAACGCCGCCGTTGCAGCGCTTTCGGACGACGCAGAGATCTGCGGCTGCAACGGCGTGTCCAAGGGCAAAGTGGTGGCGACGATCGAGGCCGGGGCCTGCAGCCTCGATGCGGTCCGCTCGCAGTGCAAGGCCTCGGCGAGCTGCGGCTCGTGCACCGGGCTCGTCGAGAGCCTGCTCGCGCTGACGCTCGGCGACGAGGTCCAGGTCGGGGCGAAGTCGATGTGCAAGTGCACGAGCTTCACCCACGACGACGCGCGCCGCCTGATCCTCGAGAAGGAGATCAAGGCGATCCCGCAGGCGATGCAGGAACTGCACTGGACCACGCCCGACGGCTGCGCTTCGTGCCGCCCGGCGCTCAACTACTACCTGCTGTGCGCCTGGCCCGGCGAGTACGAGGACGACCAGAAGAGCCGCTTCGTCAACGAGCGGCTCCACGCCAACATCCAGAAGGACGGCACCTACTCGGTCGTCCCGCGGATGTGGGGCGGGCTGACCAACCCGACCGAGCTGCGCGCGATCGCCGACGTGGTCGAGAAGTACAACGCGCCGATGGTCAAGGTGACCGGCGGCCAGCGGCTCGACATCTTCGGGATCAGGAAGGAGGACCTGCCCGCGGTCTGGGCCGACCTCAACGCCGCCGGGATGGTCTCGGGCCACGCCTACGGCAAGGCGCTGCGCACGGTGAAGACTTGCGTCGGCAGCGAGTGGTGCCGCTTCGGCACCCAGGATTCGACCGGGCTCGGGGTCAAGATCGAGCAGATGACCTGGGGCTCGTGGATGCCGCACAAGTTCAAGATCGCGGTCAGCGGCTGCCCGCGGAATTGCGCCGAGGCGACGATCAAGGACTTCGGCGTGGTCTGCGTCGACAGCGGCTACGAGCTCCACGTCGGCGGCAACGGCGGGATCAAGGTCCGCGCGACCGACCTCCTGTGCAAGGTCGCCACCGAGGAGGAGGCGATGGAGCACTGCGCGGCGTTCATCCAGCTCTACCGCGAGGACGCGCACTACCTCGAGCGCACCGCGCCGTGGATCGAGCGCAAGGGGATCGAGTGGCTCAAGGCGCAGCTGTTCGACGAGCCTGAGACGGTCAAGCGGCTCGCCGCGCGGTTCCGCTACTCGCAGAAGTTCATGCAGGACGATCCCTGGGCCCAGCGTGCCGCCGGCGACCGCCGCGACCTGCACAGCCACCTCGCCACCGTCCGCCCCGCCACGGAGTACGCATAAATGCCAGTGACCACTCAGGCCAAATGGCTCGATATCGGCCCGGTCACCCAGATCGAACCGGGCATGGCGGCGACTTTGCCGGTGATCGGCGGCGAAGAGATTGCCGTGTTTCACACAATGCGCGGCGAGTTCTACGCGCTCGTCAACAAGTGCCCGCACAAGCAGGGGCCCTTGAGCCAGGGCATCGTCCACGGCGACAGCGTCACCTGCCCGCTGCACAACTGGAAGATCTCGCTGCGCAGCGGCCAGGCTCTGGGCGACGACAAGGGCTGCGTGCCGACGATCCCGGTCAAGGTCGACGCCGGGCGGATCTACCTGTTGCGCGAGGCGGTCGTGCCGCCGCCGCCGGCCGCACAGGCGAAGGCCGCGTGACGGCGATCCGCACCACTTGCGCCTATTGCGGGGTCGGCTGCGGGATCGAGGCCAAGGTCACCGGCAATCGCGAGCTCGCAATCGCCGGCGATCCCGAGCACCCGGCCAATCGCGGCAAGCTGTGCTCGAAGGGCACGCACCTCGGCGAGACCGTGGGACTCGAGGGGCGGCTGCTCTACCCGGAGATCGACGGCCGGCGGGTAAGCTGGGACAAGGCGATCCGCCACGTCGCGCGCAAGTTTGCCGACACGATCGCGCGGCACGGGCCCGACAGCGTGGCGTTCTACGTCTCGGGCCAGCTGCTGACCGAGGACTACTACGTCGCCAACAAGCTGATGAAGGGCTTCATCGGCTCGGCCAACATCGACACCAATTCGCGGCTGTGCATGTCGAGCGCGGTCGCCGGCCACACCCGCGCGTTCGGCGAGGACGTGGTGCCGGCAAGCTACGACGACCTCGACCACGCCGACCTGGTCGTGCTCGTCGGCTCGAACACCGCCTGGTGCCACCCGGTGGTCTACCAGCGGATCATGGCCGCGCGCGCCGCGCGCGGGACCAAGGTCGTGGTCGTCGACCCGCGACGCACCGAGACTTGCGAGGAGGCCGATCTCCACCTCGCGCTGCGCCCGGGCAGCGACGTCGCGCTGATGAACGGGCTGCTCGCCTATTGCAGCGACAACGGCATCGTCGACCCGGACTTCCTCGAGGCGCACGTCTCGACCCCGGACCGGTTCTGGGAAGCGCTCGACGAGGGCTGCGACTTGTGGTCGACCGCCGCGGCCTGCGACGTTCCTCCGTCGGACCTGCTCGCGTTCTTCGAGCTGTTCGCGCGGCACGAGCGCACGGTCACGCTGTTCAGCCAGGGGATCAACCAGTCGATCCGCGGCACCGACCAGGTCAACGCGATCGTCAACGTCCACCTCGCCACCGGGCGCATCGGCAAGCCCGGCGCGGCGCCGTTCTCGATCACCGGGCAGCCCAACGCGATGGGCGGGCGCGAGGTCGGCGGGCTCGCCTCGACGCTCGCGGCGCACATGGACTTCGCGGCCGAGAACGTGGCCAACGTGAAGCGCTTCTGGGCCGCGCCGCGGATGGCCGAGAAGCCGGGGCTCAAGGCGGTCGACCTGTTCCGGCAGATGCGCGAGGGGCGAGTCAAGGCGCTGTGGGTCATGGCGACCAACCCGGCGGTGTCCCTGCCCGACGCGGGCCTCGTGCGCGAGGCGCTGGCGCTGTGCCCGTTCGTCGTGGTCTCGGACTGCGTCGCCGAGACCGACACCTCGCGCCACGCGCACGTCAAGCTGCCCGCGCTCGGCTGGGGCGAGAAGGACGGCACGGTCACCAACAGCGAGCGCACGATCAGCCGCCAGCGCGCGCTGATGCCGGCGCCCGGCGAAGCGAAGCCCGACTGGTGGATCGTCAAGGAGGTCGCCCGCGCGATGGGCTGGCGCGACGCCTTCACTTACGACCGGCCGGCCGACATCTACCGCGAGCACGCCCGACTTTCGGCCTATCGCAATGACGGCAAGCGGCTGTTCGACATCGGCGACCATGCAGCGCTGACCAATGTGCAGTACGACGCAATGGAACCCGTGCGCTGGGGCGGCGCGCCGTTCGCCGACGGGCGCTTCTCGACCCCCGACGGCAAGGCGCGGCTCGTCTCGGTCGAGCAGCGCGCGCTCGACGGGGCGCTGCCGAAGTGGCCACTGACGCTCAACACCGGCCGCTACCGCGACCAGTGGCACACGATGACGCGCACCGGGCTCTCGCCCAAGCTGTCGCAGCACCGCCGCGAGCCGCTGGTCGAGATCCATCCGCTCGACGCCGAGGCGTGCGGGATCGACGACGGCGACCTCGCGCGGGTGGCGACGCCGCAGGGCGAGAGCCTGTTCCGCGCGGCGCTGAGCACGGGCCAGCGCCGGGGCGAGATCTTCACCCCGATCCACTGGACCGACCGCCAGTCGAGCGGCGGCCGCACCGGCCTGCTGCCGCGCCCGCTGGTCGACCCGCACTCGGGCCAGCCGGGCTTCAAGGCGACCCCGGCGCGGCTCGAGCGGGTTGCGCTGGACTGGCGCGGGTTCCTCGTCACGCGCGAGGCGCCCGAACGGATCGCGGCGAGCTATTTCACCCGGATCCGCGTCGGGCAGGGCTGGCTCGTCGAGCTCGCCGGCGAGGGCGACCCCGCGGCGCTGGCCAAGGCGCTGCTGCCTGGCGGCGAGCGCATCGAGATCGTCGACGGCGCGCGCGGCGGCCTGAGGGTCGCGGTGCTCGACGGCGGGCGGCTCCGCGCGGCGCTCTACCTGACCCGCAGTGGCCGCCTGCCCGACCGCGAATGGCTGATCGCGCAGCTCGCCGCGGGTGAAGCGGTGTCCTCGGTCGAGCTGCTTGCCGGGCGTCCGGCAGCGCCGCAGCCCGATCGCGGGCCGATCGTCTGCGTCTGCTTCGACGTCGGCATGAAGACGATCCTCGAGGCGATCGGCAGCCAGGGCCTGGTGAGTGTCGAGGCGGTCGGTGCGGCGCTGTCGGCGGGCACCAACTGCGGCTCGTGCCGGCCTGCGATCCAGCGGTTGATCGGCGAGATCCGGACGAATTCAGGGGAGGCAGCACGTGGCTGAAGCGGACATGATCGCGCCGGGCACCGTCTGGCTGGTCGGCGCCGGACCGGGCGATCCCGACCTGCTCACGCGCAAGGCCGAGCGGCTGATCCGCGCGGCGAGCGTGGTGTTCCACGATGCGCTCGTCGGCCCGGGTGTGCTCGCGCTGGTGCCGGCGCATGTGCGGCTGGTTTCCGTCGGCAAGCGCTCGGGGCGGCACTCGAAGGACCAGCGGACGATCGATGCGCTGCTGGTCGAGGCGGCGCTCGCCGGCGAGCGGGTGGTCCGGCTCAAGGGTGGCGATCCGGCGATCTTCGGCCGCGCGACCGAGGAGCTCGCGGCCTGTCGCACGGCCGGCGTGCCGGTCCACGTGTGCCCCGGCGTCACCGCCGCGAGCGCAGCGGCGGCGGGCCTCGGGCTCTCGCTGACCTTGCGCGGCCTCGCCCGCCGGCTGACCTTCGTCACCGCCCACGCGCGCGCCGGCGAGGAGCTGGAGCTCGACTGGCAGGCGCTGGCCGATCCGCAGGCGACGCTGGCGATCTACATGGGCAAGGCCGCCGCGCCGACCGTGTCGGCCAGCCTGATCGCCGCCGGGCTCGCGCCCGATACGCCGGTGGTCATGGTCGAAAGCGCGAGCCTCCCCGAAGAGCGCCACTTCTCGACTCGGCTCGACCTGCTGCCGCTCGCCGCGCGCGCCGCGCTGGGTGAGGGGCCGGCGGTGATCCTGGTCGGACGCAGCGTGGCGGCCGTGGCCCGCGCCGATCGGCCACAGATCGCCGACGTGCCGGCTCCTCGTCGCTGACGCGGCGACCGCGCGCTGTCCCAGCGCGGTATTATTCGCGCGAATTCGCAGGCTTCGCGGCGTCCCCGGCTTCTCAAGCGCGGCGCAAGCCCATATGAAGCCGCGAGGGAGGCCGTCGCAGCCAAGCATGTTCCGTGTTCGCAACGATGATTCCGGCCGGCGCCGTCCGGCCGCGCGGAAGGCCGCGCTGCGGCTGGCGGCCGGGTTCGGGCTCGCCGTCGGGCTCTCCGGCACCGCGTTCGCGCAGAGCGAGCCGCGCCTGCCGGTGCTGCCCGCACCGACCGGCGACCCCCTGCGGATCGACCTGAGCAACGACCCGATCCTGCGGCTCAGCGAGAGCGCGATCCCGCCCGAGGATTTCCGCCGGATCGTCGCTTCGGCGGTCGCGCGCCACCCGGCACGGCTCGAGGCGATCGCCGGCAGCGAGGAGGCCGCGGCCGCGCTCGACGAAGCCCACGAGGGCCTGCTGCCGTCGGGCGACCTGACGGTCGATTCCTACCGTTCGATCGCGCGCGAGTTCTCGAACGATCCCGACAACATCATCGAGCGCTCGCGGCCCGAGAAGCGCACCGACGCGCTGCTCAACATCCGCCAGACCGTGGTCGATTTCGGCGCGGCCACGCGGCGCATCCAGGCCGCGCGAGCCCGGGTCAGCGCCGCATCGGCGCAGCTCGAATCGGTCGCCGACCAGGTGGCGCTGAACACGATCGCCAACTGGTACGACGTGGTCTCCTACCAGTCGCTGGTCGCGGTCGGCGAGGAGTTCGCCGCGGCGCAGGATTCGTTCCGCGACGCGATCAACGAGCGGATCCGCCAGGGCGCATCGGCCGAGGGCGACCTGGCGCAGATCGAAAGCTACATCGCGCGGGCCAATACCCGCCTCGCCCAGTTCCGCCGCTCCGAAGCGCAGGCCGAGGCGCGGTTCACCGAGTTCACCGGCACGCCGCCGTTCTCGGCTCAGCCGCGCGCGCCGCGGGTCGGCAACGAGCCGATCAGCCGCGATGCGGCGGTCGTCGACGCGCGCACCTCGCCCGACGTGCGCGCCGCGCAGGCCGGCGCCGAGGCGGCCCGGCAGGACTATCGCGCGGCGAAGAGCGACCTGCTGCCCAACATCACCGCCGGGCTCGACGGCGGCAGCTACGGCGTGCTCGAGGGCGAGCCGGACTACGACATCCGCGCGCGGCTGACGCTGCGCTACCGGTTCTTCGGCGGCGTCGAGCCGCGGGTGGCGCAGATCGGCGCGCAAGCGCGCGCGGCCGATGCGCGCGCGCAGCGGGTCCGCGAGGAAGCCGAGCGCGACGCGTCGATCGCCTGGTCGGACGTCCAGGCGCTCGAGGAGCAGGTCGGGGCGCTGCGCGAGAACTACGTCGCCAGCCGGCGCACGCGCGACGTGCAGGTCGAGCGCTTCCGCGTCGCGCGCGGCACGATCAACGACGTGCTCGAGGCCAACGAATCCTATTTCGAAACCGCCGTGGCCTACGTGCTCGCGATCAGCGAGCTTGACGCCGCGCGCTACGTGCTGCTCTCGCGCACGGGCAAGCTGCTCGAGACCCTGGAAATCGAGCCCACCACGGGTGAAGGGACTCAATAATGTCCGAAAGTCTGATGTCCCCTCCGCCCGAGCGCTTCGCCGCATGGCTCGTCGAGCCGATGAAGCGCAACAAGGCGACCTACATCAAGGTCGCGCTGGCGGCGGCGATGATCAACGTGTTCGGCCTCGTCACCTCGCTGTTCACGATGACGGTCTACGACCGGGTGCTGCCGAACAACGCGACCGATTCGCTGGTCGCCTTGTCGATCGGCCTCGCGATCGTCATCATCTTCGACTTCATGCTGCGCACGCTGCGCGCCTACTTCGTCGACATCGCCGGGGCGCAAGTCGACCGCGAGATCGGCGGCCACCTGTTCGAGCGCATCGTCGGCATCCGGCTCGAGCTCAAGAAGGGCTCGACCGGCTCGCTCTCGGGCCTGCTGCGCGAGTTCGAGACGCTGCGCGACTTCTTCGCCTCGGCGACGCTGACCGCGGTGGTCGACGTGCCGTTCATCCTCGTCACGCTGACCGTGATCGCGCTGATCGGCGGCAAGGTCGTGCTGGTGCCGCTGCTGATGATCCCGCTGGTGGTGCTCGTCGGCTGGCTCACCCAGCCCGCGCTCGACCGCCTCTCGGCCAAGTCGCTGAGTGAGGGTTTCGTCAAGCAGTCGGTGCTGATCGAGACGATCGGGGCGATCGAGACGGTCAAGGCCTCGGGCGCGGGGCCGCTCATGTCTGACCGCTGGGCGAAGGCGATCGAGCAGCATTCGGACAGCTCGCTGCGCCAGCGCCTGGTCGCGGCGATCGGGATCAACACCGCCTCGGCGGCGGGCACGATCTCGTACGCGGGCGTGGTCGTCGTCGGTGCCGGGATGATCTCGGCCAACGAGCTGACCATGGGCGCGCTGATCGCCTGCTCGATCCTCAGCGGCCGCGCAGTCGCGCCGCTGGCGCAGATCTCGCAGCTGCTGTCGCGCATCAGCGCGACCAAGACGGCCTATCGCCAGCTCAGCGCGCTGATGCGCATGCCGCTCGAAGGGCCGGAGGGTGAAGCGCTCAAGCCGGCCAAGATCGCGGGCAAGGTCGAGTTCCGCGGGGTCAGCTTCCGCTATCCGGGCGCGGCCGAGAACGCGCTCAACGAGATCAGCTTCACGATCAACCCGGGCGAGCACGTCGCGCTGCTCGGCCCGGTGGGTTCGGGCAAGTCGACGATCGCCCGCCTGATCCTCGGGCTCTATCCGGCCAACGACGGGCTCGTGCTGATCGACGGCACCGACGTGCGCCAGTTCGAGCCCGAGCAACTGCGCCGCAACATGGGCGCGGCGCTGCAGGAGAGCGTGCTGTTCTCGGGCTCCGTGCGCGAGAACATCGCGCTCGCCGACCGGACGATCGACGATCCCGAGCTGATCCGCGTGGCGCAAGTCTCGGGCACGCACCAGTTCATGGGGCAGATCGCCAACGGCTACGACTTGCGCCTGGCCGACCGCGGCGAAGGCCTGTCGGGCGGGCAGCGGCAATCGATCGCGATCGCCCGGGCGCTGGCCGGCAGCCCGCCGATGCTGGTGTTCGACGAGCCGACCAGCGCGATGGACACCCAGACCGAGGAGGCGCTGATCCAGCGGCTCCAGGCGGAAGCCGACAGCAAGACGCTGATCGTGATCACCCACCGTCCGTCGATGATCAAGCTGGTCAGGCGGATCCTCATCGTCGAGGGCGGGCGCATCGTTGCCGACGGACCGCGCGACGAGATCCTCAAGCGCATCACCCGGTCGAAGGCAGCCTGAGATGGCGGACATGGACAACACCGCGGACAGCCCGCACCTCGAGGACTTCGCCGACCGGATCCGTCCGCGCTCGGCGTCGAACCTGCTGCTCTGGGCGATCCTCGCCTTCGTCGCCATTTTCCTGATCTGGGCGGCGTTCACCGAGCTCGACCGCACCGTGCGCGGGCAAGGGCGGATCATCGCCAGCTCGCAGCTGCAGGTCGTGTCGAACCTCGAGGGCGGCATCGTCGATGCGATCCTCGTGCGGGTCGGCCAGCAGGTCCGCCAGGGCCAGGAGCTGATCCGGCTCAACCGCACGCTGCCGGGCGCCGAGCTCGGGAGCGGCCAAGCAACGCTGGGTGCGCTGCGCGCCAAGATCGCCCGCCTCGAAGGCGAGGTGATCGGGCGTGCGCCGGCCTATCCGGCGGCGACCGACGCGGCGATGGCCACCCAGATCGAGATCGAGCGCTCGCTCCACGAAGCGCGCATGGCCAACCTCTCGGCGATCAACGCCGCGGCGCAGGCCCGCTTGGTCCAGGCGCAGCGCGCGGCCTCCGAGGCGGCGGCAACTTACGAGGCGCGCCAGTCCGCGCGGGAAGCCGCGGGCACCGAGCTCGCCGCGATCCGCCCGCTGGTCGAGCGCGGCATCGAGCCGCAGCTGTCGCTGGTCCGCGCGCAAAGCGCGGCGACCGTGGCCGCGAGCGAGGCATCGGCCGCCGCGGCGGCGATGGCCCGGGCCCAGGCCGGCATCGCCGAGGCCCGCTCGGTCCTCGCGCAGCAGCAGCAGGACTGGCGCTCGCAGGCAGCGAACGAGCTGGCCGCGGCGCGCGCCGAGTTCTCCGCGCGGCAGCGGACCCTGCCGGCGCTCGCCAGCAGGGTCGAGCGGACCGACGTGCGCTCGCCGCTCGCGGGCCGGGTCAACCGCGTGCTGGTGACGACTGTTGGCGGCAGCGTCGGCCCCGGCGCGCCGCTGGTCGAGATCGCGCCCGATCGCGACACGCTGCTGGTCGAGGCGATGATCCTGCCCAAGGATATCGGCACGGTCAGCATCGGCCAGCGCGCCAAGGTCGACATCTCGGCCTACGAACCGGCGGTCTACGGATCGCTGACCGGCCACGTGGTGGCGATCTCGCCCGACGCGCTCGCCAACGAACGGACCGGCCAGACGTACTACATCGTCCAGGTGCGGACCGACAGCGACCGCACGGGGAGCGGGCGCAAGCTCGCGATCGGCACCGGCATGACCGCCGACGTCAGCCTGCTCGGCGACAAGCGCACGGTGCTGTCGTACCTGCTCACGCCGATCACCCGGCTGAGCGAAAACGCCTTCCGCGAATAGCGATTCCGGCAATCTTGGAGGCCTCGATGCGCGCGCTGACCTGGAACGACTTCGCCAATGCCACGGGTGCGGTCTACCGCGTGGGGGTCGATGGGCAGGACGTCGAACTCACGCTCAACGTGGCTGCCGAGATCGCCTCTGCTGGGCGCGACGGCGGTTCGTTCCGGCTCGAGTTCGTCGGCCCGGCCGCGCCCATTCTGCCCCAGGCGATCTATCCGTTCCGCGGCGACGGCGAGGACTTCGAGATCTTCATCGTACCGGTCGGCCGGGATGGCCAGGGTACGCACTACGAGGCGATCTTCTACTAGGGCTGCGCCCGCAGGAGGTCGTAGATCCCGCCCTCCTCGACCATCTCGAACCCGAGCCGCGCGTAGAGCGAGCGGGCGGGATTGTTGCGCTCGACGTGGATCGTCACGCAATCGCCGTTGCTGCGCGCTTGCTCGAGCACGTCGGCGAGAATGGCCCCGCCGATCCCTTGCCCGCGGCTGTCCGGAACGAGCGAGACATCGACGATATGCAGGTCGCCGGGCGTCTCGTGCAGGTAGATGCGGCCGATGGCTTGCCCGGCGCGCTCGATGATCAGCCACTCGGCGTCGAAGAAGTGGATCGCATAATGGCTGTGCTGCGCCGCCGCCTGCTGCGCGAGGAAATGTGCCTGCAGCTCCTCGGGCCAGCCCGTCAGCGCGAGCTCCTCGCGTCGGGTGGACGCGTAGAGCTCGCTGACGAAGGGCAGGTCGTCTTCGGCGAAGGGTCGGTACGAGACGCCGAACCGCGACGCAGCCTTCAGCGGTGGCGGCATCGGTTCAGTTGAAGACGGCGAGCATCCGCAGCGGCCTGGCCGGATTGTCGCCCGTCATGAAGATGTCGAACGTGCCACCGGTCTTGTGGCTGACCGTGAGGAGCTGCGAGCCGGGCAAGCGCCCGCCCGAGGTGATGTCGAACCGCGCGACGAACGCCTGGTTGCGCAAGCCCGAGGGCCGCCGGCCCTGCTCGACGAAGCCTTGCACGTCGACGAGCTTGAGCACCTGGCCGGTGCTCGCGGCAAAGAACGTGCCGACCTGGATCGCCCAGTCGTCCTTGTTCGCCGTCGCAAGGTAAACACCGTCGCGGCCGAGCCCCACTGGCCGCAGCAATTCGGCGAACGATCCGGCGCCGCCCGTCTGTTGTACCGCGAAACCGCCTGCGACCACTGCCCCGCCGGCCAGCCCGAGCAGGATGTTGCGCCGGTTAACCAGCGACAGTTGTTCAGCCATGCTGATGCCCCCCCTTATCGATGTGTGCGACGCCTCCGGAAATGTACTTAACGGGCATTCGGACAAGACGCACCAACAAAGTTTGGCCGTTTCCGGGCCGATCCGTCGCATGGCCGGAGGCTCGATCCGGAGCCTTCAAACCATGGCCTTCCGGCGTCCGTCTCCAATCCCTGGAAGTAGATTCCTGTGGACTCGAAGTCATGAGGGAGTCACGTTGCGGTGGTCAGATCAGCTGGCAGTGAGTCGCGTGTGGCAAACCCGGACGGGGTCTTGTCGGACGCGGTGCGATTCGGGGGGTTTGCAAGAAAAAACAACGCGTGGTGACGCGCTTAGGTCGCGGCGTAGGTCACCCTCCCATGCCATGCTCTTGCATGGCCCGATTGCTTTCACACCGAGCATTTCGATGAGGAGAGGGATGTGCCCGACTATACCGGCAACAACGGCGACAACACGATCAACGGCTCGAACGGTGACGACACCATCGCGGGCAACGGCGGCGAGGACACCCTTTCCGGGGGCAACGGCAACGACACGATTTCGGGCGGTTCCGGTGACGACGAAATCGACGGCGGCAACGGCAACGATGGCATCGACGGCGGGACCGGCGACGACGTGCTCGACGGCGGCAACGGCGACGACGCGATCAACGGCGGTGACGACAACGATGTCATTTACGGCGGCAACGGCGGCGACACGCTGAACGGCGGCAACGGCAACGACGAGCTCTACGGCCAGAATGGCGACGACAAGCTGATCGGCGGCGCCGGCGACGACCTGCTCGACGGCAACAACGGCTTCGACATCGCCTATTTCTCGGGCCTGATCGGCGAATATTCGTTCTTCACCGCCGGTGGCTATCTCCACGTGGTCCATCTCGGCGGCGCGGGCGCCGACGGGCACGACCAGCTGACGCGGGTCGAGCGGCTGGTGTTCGCCGATCGCACGATCAACATTGGCAGCGGCCACAACAAGCCGGTCGCCGTCGACGACCATGTCTCGATCACCGAAGACACCGGCACCTACAGCAGCGGCGCCGCGAGCGTGAAGGACAACGACTTCGACTTCGACGGCGACCCGCTGACGGTGACCGCCGGAACGTTCGTCGGCACTTACGGCACGCTCACCCTCAACGCGAACGGCACCTACAGCTACACGCTCAACAGCACCGCGCAGGCGCTGGATGTCGGCGAGACGGTCACCGACAGCTTCAACTACACGATCACCGACAACGACGGCAGCGATACCGGCGCGCTGGTCTTCCATATCGCCGGGCTCAACGACGCCCCGGTCGCCAACGACGACGCGGCCTCTACCACCGAGGACGCGGCGGTTTCGGGCAACGTGCTCGGCAACGACACCGACGTCGACGTCGAGCCGCTGACCGTGGCCAATCCGGGCACCTATGTCGGCGCTTACGGCACGCTCGTGCTCGCCGCCGACGGCAGCTACACTTATACGCCGAACGCCCAGGCGCTCGACGACGGCGAAGTGGTCAGCGAGTCCTTCGGCTACACGGCTTCGGACGGCACGGCCTCGGATACGGCGACGCTGACCGTGACGGTCACCGGGCTCAACGACGCTCCGGCCGCCAACGACGATGTGACCTCGACCACCGAGGAAGCCGCCGTTTCGGGCAACGTGCTCGCCAACGATACCGACGTCGACGTCGAGCCGCTGACGGTGACCAACCCGGGCACCTATGTCGGCACCTACGGCTCCCTCGTGCTCGCGGCCGACGGGAGCTACACCTACACCCCGAACGCCACTGCCCAGGGGCTGGACGACGGCGAGGTGGTCAGCGACGTGTTCGGCTACACCGCTTCCGACGGCACCGCTTCGGATACGGCGACGCTTACCGTCAATGTCAGCGGGCTCAACGACGCGCCGGTCGCCAATGACGACGCGATCTCGACGACCGAGGATGCGGCGGTTTCGGGCAACGTGCTTGCCAACGACACCGATGTCGATGTCGAGCCGCTGACGGTGGCCAATCCGGGCACCTATGCCGGCGCCTACGGCGCGCTCGTGCTCGCGGCTGACGGCAGCTACACCTACACGCCGAACGCTGCCGCCCAGGCGCTCGACGACGGTGAGGTCGTGAGCGACGTGTTCGGCTACACCGCCTCGGACGGCACTGCCTTCGATGCGGCAACGCTGACGGTCACCGTGACCGGCCTCAACGATGCCCCGGTCGCCAACGATGATGCGGCGTCGACCGGTGAGAACGCTGCGGTCTCGGGCAACGTGCTCGCCAACGACACCGACGTCGATGTCGAGCCGCTGACGGTGACCAACCCCGGCACTTACGCCGGCACCTACGGCTCGCTGACGCTGGCCGCCGACGGCAGCTATACCTACACCCCGAACGCCGCGGCCAACGGGCTCGCCGCAGGCGAAACGGCGCAGGACGTCTTCGGCTACACCGCCTCGGACGGCACGGCTTCGGACGGGGCGACGCTTACCATCACCGTCAACGGCGCCAACGACGCACCGACGATCGATGCCGGCGGGACCGACGCGACCGGCGCGGTCACCGAACTGCCGAACAACGATCCCAACGAGAACACCTTCACGCACACCGACAGCGGCACGATCGCGTTCGACGACGTCGACGTGTCCGACACCCACACGGCGAGCTTCACGCCGCAAGGCGGGGGCTATCTCGGCACCTTCACGCTCGACCCGGTCAACCAGGCCGGCGACACGGTCGGCTGGGACTTCAGCGTTTCGGACGGCGACCTCGACTTCCTCAACGACGGCGAGACGCTGACCCAGACCTACACCGTCGAGATCGACGACGGCCACGGCGGCACCGCCACGCAGGATGTCACGATCACCCTGACCGGCGCCGCGGACGGACCGCAGACGGTCTGGTACATCGACAACAGCGCGGTCGGCAGCGCCAACCTCGGTACGCAGGCCGATCCGTACACCTCGATCGCGGCGTTCAACGCGGCGCAGGGGACGGTCGGCGGCCCGCAGGTCGGTGCGACCGTCTATCTGCTGGCCGGCACCGGGACCTATACCGAGGCCGACGGCGTCAACCTGCTCGACGACCAGACCCTGATCGGTGTGGCCGACGGGCCGGTGCGGCCGACGATCGTCGTCACCGGAGCCGGCAACGACGGCATCGAGGTCGCGCAGAACAACACCATCTCGGGCCTCGACATCGGCAACACCGCCGACGCGGGCATCGTCGACAGCAACGGCAGCGTCGGCACGCTGACGATCAGCGACGTCGGCAAGTCGGGCACCGGCCAGATCGTCGACATCGACCAGGGCGGCACGCTCAACGTCACGCTGAACAGCGCGGCCTCGACCGGCTCGAACGATGGCGCGATCGACCTCAACGGGGTCGGCGGCAGCTTCACCGTCACCGGCGCGACGACGATCACCGGGATCCACAGCGACGGCGGTATCGACATCACCGGCTCGTCGCTCACGGCGACGTTCGCCGGAGGCGGCACCGTGTCGACGAACAACGCCGTTGCGGTGAACTTCGTCGGCAACACCGGGGCGCTCGAGCTCGGCGGCGGGTTCGACATCGTCACCACGACCGGCAAGGGGCTCAACGCCACCGGCGGCGGCTCGCTCACGGCGACCGGCGCGGGCAACAGCGTGACCTCGCTGACCGGCACCGCGGTCACCGTCAGCGGCACCACCTTCGGTGCCGACGGCGTGACCTTCGAGAGCGTCTCGGTCAACGGCGCGGTCAACGGCATCGTGCTGGCCAACACCGGCACGGTCGGCGGCTTCAGCGTGACCGGCCTCGGCACGGCCGACGGCTCGGGCGGCACGATCCTCAACACCACCGGGCGCGGTGTCAGCGTGACCAACGGGCACGACATCAGCCTCGCCAACGTGACCTTCACCAACGCCGGCTCGGTCGATCTCGATGCGACCAACGCGGGCCTTCCGACCGGTGACAACCTCGACACCAACGCGGCGATCCACCTCGTCTCGTCGAGCGACGTGCTGCTCACCAACGTCGACATCACCGGCGGCGCGGAGCAGGGTATCAACGGCAACGGGGTGACCAACTTCGCGCTGATCGATTCGACGATCGGCGGCGCCGGCAACGGCCCCGACGAGGATGGCATCCACTTCTTCAACATGTCCGGCACCGGCCGGATCGTGAACACCACGATCAGCGGAAGCGGTGACGACAACGTCAACGTGCAGAACCAGACGGGCAACCTCGACCTGCATATCGAGGGCGGCAGCTCGTCGAACGCGGTGCTCGGCAGCGGCTACCTGTTCGGCATCCGCGGGACCGCGACCGCCAACATCGAGATCGAGAACGCCACGGCGCAGGATAACTTCTCGGGCGGCGTCGTCGCCGACGCGTTCGACAACGCGACGCTGAACGTCCTCGTCGCGGGGAGCTCGCTGACCGGCAACGCCAACCAGCTCGGGGTCTCCGCCGGCGACAACAGCCTCGTCGATCTCGAAGCGACCGGCAATACCATGACCAGCGGCACCGGCGACGGCGTCGCGATCAGCCTGACCGGCTCGGCGTTCGACACCGGCTATGTGTTCGACGCGCGCCTGCACGACAACACGATCACCACCGGCAATGGCGTCGCGGCCGACGGCATCGTGATCAACAATCCGGGTGCCGGGGCCATGAACGTCGCGGTGACCGACAACGACATCAGCTACGCAGGCTCGCTGCGCGCGATCCTCGTCCAGTCGGGCCAGGACGGCAACGGCACCACGCGGGCGACCATCACCGGCAACGCGATCGACATCCAGCTCGACGGTGTCGGCAATGCCCAGAACGGCATCCTCGCGCAGAACGCGCTGGTCGGTCCGGGCAACACCTCGCACCTCGATCTGAACATCGGCGGGGCCGGGTCGCTGTCGAACACCTTCACACACTCGCTCGGCGGCACGATCGCCGGCGGCGACATCCGCGTGCGCCAGCGTAACGACGGCACCGTCAACCTCGACGGATACGGTGGCGGCGCGACCGACACCGCCGCAGTCAACGCCTACCTCAACGGGCGTAACGGCGAGGTCTCGAGCTCGACCTCGACCGTCCAGACCGTCGGCTTCACCGGCAATGCATCGCCGGCGTTCATCACCGTCGCCTCGTCGGCCGAAGCGGTCACCGAGGACGGCGGCACGAGCCTGGCGTTCACCTTCACCCGCAGCGGCAGCACGGCGAGCGCGCTGGTGGCCAACTTTGCGGTCACGGGGACGGCCGATGCATCCGACTTCGCGCTGTCGGGGGCGACCAGCTACAGCGCCGGGACCGGGCTCGGGACGGTGACGTTCCTGGCCGGCAGCGCGACCGCACAGATCCTCATCGATCCGACCTCGGACGGCTTGCTCGAGTTCGCCGAGGCGGTCGTCGTCGATGCCGGCAACAGCGCCACGGCCAACGGCAGCTTTGCCCGTGCGTTCATCGTCAACGACGACGCCGGCGTGCAGATGATGCTCGACGTTCCCCCGGGCGGCAGCGCGCTCGCCGGCTCGCCGGAATGGCTGTTCTGAACGCGAAAGCGTCAGGGTCGAAACAGCGGCAGGCGGCTCTCCGCCTGCCGCTGTTGGCCGTCTTTTCAAGGGGTCGCGCAATCGCTTTGCGACCCCGCCAAGACGCGCCAACAAAAGGCTGGTCGCTCGGTAAACTTTGTTATACGCACCCTACGAACAGGGGAGGGAATATATGTCGACGCCGTTCCTTGGCGAGCTGAAGATCGTCGCCTTCAACTTCGCCCCAAAGGGCTGGGCCGAGTGCAACGGCCAGTTCCTGCCGATCAACCAGAACCAGGCGCTGTTCTCGATCCTGGGAACGACCTACGGCGGCAACGGCCAGACAACGTTCGCGTTGCCGGATTTGCGCGGACGCACGCCGATCCACGCGGGCTCGGGCTTCATCCAGGGCCAGGCGGGCGGGCAGGAATTCCACACCGTCACGCTCCAGGAGATGCCGACGCACACGCACGTGCTCCAGGGCAGCAACACCGAAGGCAATTCGCAGACCGCAGCCGGTAACGTGCTCGCGCAGAGCGCTGGGCGCGTCTACACCGATCCGGCGGCGCTCACCACGCTCTCCCCGACGACGGTGAGCAGTGTCGGCGGCAGCCAGCCGCACGAAAACCGGCAGCCGTTCACGGTGCTCAACGTCGTCATCGCCCTCCAGGGCATCTTCCCGTCGCGCAACTAGGGGGGCGTAGCCATGGGCCAGCCATATATTGGTGAAATTCGCATGTTCGCCGGCAGCTTCGCGCCGGCCGGTTGGGCATTGTGCCAGGGCCAGCTGATGCCGATCTCCGAGAACGACGCCCTGTTCACGCTGATCGGCACGATGTACGGCGGCGACGGGCAGGAGACCTTCGGACTGCCCGACCTGCAGGGCCGCGTGCCGCTGCACAACGGCCAGGGTCCGGGGATCTCGCAAAACTACCAGCAGGGTGAGAAGGCGGGCGTCGAACAGGTGACGCTCACCACGCAGCAGATCCCGACGCACACGCATGCGTTCACGGCCTCGACCAATGTCTGCCAGGACACCAACCCGACCAACAAGGTGATGGGCCAGGCCGGCGGCGCCGGCGTGCTGCCGTATGTGCAGGACTCGATCGACGCGCAGCTCTCGCCACAGGCGGTCCAGCCGGTCGGCGGCAGCCAGCCGCACGAGAACATGCAGCCCTACCTCTGCATCAACTACATCATCTCGCTGTACGGCGTGTTCCCGCAGCAAAACTAGGAAGCAGGCCATGAGCGATCCATTCGTAGCCGAAATCCGCATCTTCGCCGGCAACTTCGCGCCCACGGGGTGGGCAACTTGCGACGGTCAGCTGCTGCCGATCTCGCAGAACACCGCGCTGTTCTCGCTCCTCGGCACCTTCTACGGTGGCGACGGCAAGTCGACCTTCGCGCTGCCCAACCTGCAGGGCAACTGCGCCCTCGGCTCGGGGCAGGGCAGCGGGCTCGGGGACTACTTCCTCGGACAGGAGTCGGGTTCGCAGTTCGTCACGCTGCTGCAGAGCGAGATCCCGTTTCACACCCACTCGGTGAGCGACCACGATCTCGATCTCGGCGACCTCAACGCGCCCGCGCCGAACCGGACGCTGGCGCAGTCGACCAACGCCAATCTCTACCACGCACCGGGCGCGCTCACCCCGATGAGCCCTCAGGCGCTGGCGCTGGCCGGCGGCGGCCTGCCGCACAACAACATGATGCCCTACCTGACGCTGACCTACATCATCGCGATGCAGGGTGTGTTCCCGCCACGCGGGTAACCTCACAGCTCTTCGAGCCACATTCCGGTTTCGCGCCGTCGCTTTTTTGCGGCGGCGCGAGCCGTGAACTGTCGGATAGCGCCAATTAGTCTGGCGGGCCGGCAGTTAGTGTGCGATCTACGCACGATAATCCGACCCATATGCGCGACAAAGCGCGGGAACAAAATCTGAGGGGCCCCGATGCCAGTTACCGCAACTCGCAGCACGACCTTTGCGCCGCTGGGCGACGTGGACAATGACGGCTTCGTCGATTTCGGCGACGTCCTGCGCCACACGCTGGTTGTCACCAACACCGGAGGCGCGATCACCGGGCTCAACATCGCCGACCAGCTCAACGGCCTGACGCTCAACGGCACGGTCAACGTGTCGCCGTTGGCGCTGGACGACACCTACACCGCGGTCGGCAACACGCTGCTCGAGGTCGGCAACGCGACCGGCGCGACCGGGCCGCAATCGAGCGTCAGCGGCAGCGTGCTGGCCAACGACACCGAGTTCCTCGGCGACAGCTTCACGATCTCGAGCTTCGACGCGACGAGCGCCAACGGCGGCACCGTGACCATGGTCACCGCCGGGCCTGACGCGGGCTCGTTCACCTATATCTCGAACGACGGTTTCACCGGCACCGACACCTTCACCTACACGGTCCGCGACGACGGGCTCGACGGCATCGCCGGCAACGGCGACGATCTGACCAGCACCGCCACCGTGACGATCACCGTCAGCGGTCAGGTGTGGTACGTCGACGGCAACGCCGCGGGCGGCGGCGACGGCACGTCGACCAACCCGTTCAACACCGTGACCGCGGCGGGCGTGGCATCGGGCACGAACGACTATGTCTACGTGCAGAACAACGCCACCGGCGCGATCGCGCTCGACACGGGTGAGCAGTTGATCGGCACGGGCGCCGACCTTACCGTCGGCGGGATCGGAATTGCCACCGCGGGCACCAATTCGTCGATGACCGCCAACGCCGGCGTCGTCGTCCAGCTCGGCACCGGCAACACGATCGCCGGCATCAACATCACCAACTCCGGCACCGGCAGCGCGCTCAGCGGCAACGGGTTCGGCACAGTCACCGTCGACGACGTCAATCTCACCTCGGGCGGACAAGCGCTGAGCCTCAATACCGGCGCGTTCGCGGGCACCGGGTTCGACTCGACGAACTCGGCCGGCGGGACCAACAACGTCTCGCTGATCGGTGTCACCGGCAACGTCAACCTCGGCACCGGCGCGCTGTCCGGCGCGACGGGCAATGCGGTCGTGATCAGCGGCGGCGCAGGCAGCGTCGACTACAACGGCAGCGTGACCCACACCGCCAACGCCGTGGCGATCAATGTCACGGGCAAGACCGGCGGGACCGTCTCGTTCGACGGCGCGGTCACCTCGAACACGGCGAGCGACGGCGTCTCGCTCGTCAACAACACCGGCGCGTCGGTCAGCTTCAACGGCGGACTGACGATCAACACCAGCGCCAGCAACAGCACCGGCTTCAACGCCACCGGCGGCGGCACGGTGACCGTCACCGACAACGGGGTGATCAACAACTCGATCAACTCGGGCACCGGCACCGCGCTCAACCTCAGCGGCGTGACGGTCGGCCAGAACGGCGTCCTGATCGAGAACGTGACCACGACCGGCGCCAACGGCGTGCTGCTCAGCGGAGTCAACCAGGCAGGCGGATCGAGCGGCATCGACATCACCGGCGGCTCGATCAGCAACGCCAGCGCGCGCGGCGTCGACATCGACTCGAGCTCGGCCGACGTTTCGGTCGCGGCGAATATCTCGGACACGGCCGGCGGCCGCACGGTCGAGGTCACCAATTCGAGCGGCACGATCAACTTCTCGGGCACGATCGACGAGAATGGTCTCGGCATCAATCTTGACAACAACGACGCCGCGACGATCAACTTCTCGAACACGCTCGATATCGACGCGGCCGCCAACCAGAACGGCTTCACCGCGACCAACGGCGGCAATGTCAACGTCACCGGCGCGATGGACGTGCTGGTCACCGGCACCGGCATCGGCGTCAACCTGACCAACAACACCGGCGGCACGATCACCTTCAATTCGGGCGGTACCGGGCTCGACATCAACAGCCAGAACGGCATCGCCTTCAACGCCACCGGCGGCGGCACGGTCAACGTCGCCGGCGCGGGCAACAGCATCACCAACAGCGGCAGCTCGGCCGCGGCGCTCAACGTCGCCAACACCACGATCGGCGCCAGCGACCTCAATTTCCTCAGCATCGCCAAGAGCGGCGGCACGAGCGGCATCGTGCTCAACAACACCGGCAGCACCGGCGGCCTGACGGTCACCGGCACCGGCGGCGACGGCACCGGCGGCACGATCCAGAACACCTCCGGCCGCGGTGTCGACATCCAGAATGCGGCGCAGATCAAGCTGTCGAACATGACGCTGACCAATGCCGGCACGAGCGACCTCGACGCCGACAACAGCCAGCTCTCGACCGGCGACAACCTTGCGACCAACGCCGCCGTTCACCTGGTCAACACGACCAACGTCACGCTCGACAACCTCGACATCGCGGGCGGCGCCGAGCAGGGCATCAACGGCAACAACGTCACCAACTTCAACCTGCTGAACTCGACGATCAGCAACGTCGGCAACGCCGCCGACGAAGACAACATCCACTTCTTCAACATGCTCGGCACGAGCTCGATCGTGAACACCACGCTGACTCACACCAGCGGCGGCGGCGACGACAACCTCAACCTGCAGATGCAGTCGGGCGTGCTCGACCTGACGATCTCGAACACGACCGCCACCGGCGTCGGCGGCGGCGTCAGCCACATCGGCAGCGGCTTCCTCTACGGCATCCGCGGCAGCGCGGTCGCCAACATCAACATGGACACCGTCACGTCGAACGAGAACTACAGCGGCGGCATCGTCGCCGACGTGTTCGACAACGCGACGATGAACCTCAGGGTCAACAACAGCCAGCTGACCGGCAACAACGACCAGCTCTCGGTCAGCGCCGGCGACAACAGCAGGGTCGACCTCGAGGCCACCAACAACACCATCAGCAGCGTCGGCACCGGCGATTTCGTCGGCATCGGCCTGCTCGGCTCGGCGTTCGACACCGGCTACGTGTTCGACGCGCGCTTCGCCAACAACAACATCACGATCGCCAACGGCCTCACCGCCGACGGCATGCTGGTCAACAATGCCGGCGGCGGCGTGATGAACGTCGCGATCACCAACAACACCTTCGATTACGCCGGCACCCAGCGCGGCGTCGCGCTGCAGACCGGGTCGGACGGCGCCGGGCTGCTGCGCGCGACGATCACCGGCAACACGATGGACATCAAGCTCGACGGCGCGGGCAACGCCGTCAACGGCATCCTCGCCGCGTCGGGCGTGGCCGACCCGCAGGGTGCGGGCGCGCGGCTCGACCTCAACATCGGCGGCGCCGGCGCGCTGGCCAACACCTTCACCCACTCGCTCGGCGGCGCGATCGCGGGGGGGGATATTCGGGTGCGGCAACGTTTCGAGAACGGGGTCAACCTCGATGGTTACGCAGGCACCGCGCTCGATACGACGGCGGTCAACAACTACCTGAACAGCCGCAACAACGAAGTGTCCTCGTCGACCTCGAGCGTGTTCACGGCGAATCCGGCCAATGGCTTCGCCGGTGCCGCCTCGCCGACTTTCATCACGGTAAGCGTGTCGTCGGCCTCGGTGGCCGAGGACGGGGGCACCAACCTCACCTACACCTTCACCCGCAGCGGCAGCACCACCAGCGCGCTGGTCGCCGACTTCTCGATCACCGGCAGCGCCGCGACCGCGAGCGACTTCGGCGTGACCGGCGCGACCTCCTACAACAGCGGCACCGGCATCGGCACGGTGACCTTCGCCGCGGGCAGCGCGACCGCGCAGATCGTGGTCGACCCGACCGCCGACGGCGTGGCCGAGGCCAACGAATCGGTCGTCGTCGATGCCGGCAACAGCACGACCGCCAACGGCAGCTTCGTGCGCGCGTTCATCACCAACGACGATGGTCCGCTGTTCCTCTCGGTCGAGCCGGGCAACAGCGTCCCCGACGACCGGATCGGCAGCGCCGGGCCGCAGACCGACCTCGCCCCGAGCGGCACCCCCGGCTCCGGCCCGATCGTGGTCGACGACGGCGTGCTCAGCCAGGCCGAGCTCGACCTCATCGTCAACGCCGCGATCGACCGCTGGGCGGCCGCGGGCGCCACCGAGGCGCAGCTCGACGCGATGCGCGCGGCCAAGATCACCGTCGCCGACATCAGCGGGTTCGGCATCGGCCAGAGCGAGGCCGGCGAGATCGTCATCGACCACAACGCCGGCGGCTTCGGCTGGTTCGTCGACGCCACTCCGGGCGACGACAGCGAATACAGCGGCAACGGCACGCTGCTCACCGCGGCGGGCAACACCCAGGCGGGCACGCGCGTCGACCTGCTGACCACGATGATGCACGAGCTCGGCCACCAGATCGGGCTCACCGACCTCACCGGCATGGGCGAGACCGCCGAGCTGATGTTCGGCGGCATCGGCATCGGCCAGCGCCGCCTGCCCGGCGCCGACGACGCCTCGGGCGCGACCGGCGACACCGCGGCGACCGGCGCGCTGACCCTGGTCGGCCCGATCGCCTCGCTCCCGCCCGGCCGCAGCCTGACGGTGATGTGGGACTCGATGGTCAACACCTGGGGCCCGGGCCTGGTCCAGCCGATCAGCAACTTCAGCACGGTCACCGGCAACGACGGCGCGCCGTTCAGCCAGAACAGCAACACCGAGACGCTGACCACCTCGTCGGCGCTGGCGCTCGACTCGCTCGAGCTCGGCGGCACGGTGTGGAACGACAACGGCGCGGGCGGCGGCACGCGCGGCGACGGTGTGATCAACGGGACCGAGGCCGGCGTGGCCAACGTCAACGTCACGCTGTTCGTCGACAGCGGCAACGTCCCCGGCGCGTGGGACGCGCTCGACGCCGTGGTCACCACGGCCACGACCAACGCCTCGGGCGTCTACAGCTTCACCGGCCTCGGGCCGGGCGATTATCTCGTCCGCATCGACGTCGGCAACTTCAACGCCGGCGGCGCGCTGTTCACGCTGCAGGGCTCGTCGCCGACCGTGCCCGAGCCGTCCGATCCCGACGACAACGTCGACAACAACGACGATGGCTCGCGCGCGCCGGGCGATGCCGCCTACAGCCTCGCGATCACGCTCGCCCACGGCACCGAGACCCATCTCGACGGCAGCGGCCGGCTCGACGTCAACAACACGCTCGACTTCGGCTTCATCGCGCCGAACCAGGCGCCGACCTCGACCAGCCTCAGCGGCGACACCGCGACCTGGACCGAAGGTGACGCCGCGGTGGCCGTCGATGTCGGCGGCAATGCCACGATCGCCGATGCCGACAGCGCAGACTTCGACGGCGGCACGCTGACGATCGACATCACCAGCGGCGAAGTTGCCGCCGAGGATCAGCTCAACATCGCGGCGGCCGGCGGGGTCACCTTCGACGCCACCACGGTCTCGGTCGGCGGCACCCAGATCGCCACTTATACCGGCGGCACCGGTGGCTCACCGCTGGTGTTCACTTTCGATGCCGACGCTACTCCGGCGGCCGTCCAGTCGCTGGTCCGCGCAATCCGCTACGCCAACAGCGGCGGCGAGGATCCGACCGACGGCGACCGCACGCTGACCTGGACGCTGGTCGACGGCGACGGCACCGCCGGTGGCGGAACCGACACCTTGACCTTCACCACCACGGTCGACGTCGATTCGGTCAACGACGAGCCTGCCGGCGGCGACGAGACGATCGTCGTCAACGAGGACGACGTTCACCAGTTCTCGCTCACCGACTTCAACTTCAGCGACACCGATGGTGACAGCCTGACGCAGGTGGTCATCACCACGCTGCCGACCGACGGCACGCTGAGCCTCAATGGCACGGCGATCACGGTCGCCGGGACCGCGGTCGACGCGGCCGACATCGCCGCCGGGTTGCTGACCTTCGCCCCCGACGCCAACGAGAACGGCCTTGCCTACGCAAGCTTCACGTTCCAGGTGCGCGACAACGGCGGGACCGACAACGGCGGGCAGAACACCGACCAGACGCCGGATACGATGACGATCAACGTCGTCGCGCTCAACGACGCGCCGGTGAACACGGTCGGCGGGCCGCTCACCATTCTCGAGGACGCGGTCAACGTCGTGCTGTCGACCACGGGCGCGGAGATGTCGGTCACCGACGTCGATGCACCGGGACCGATCGCCTATTCGCTGACGGTCTCCAACGGCGTGCTCCACATCCGCACCGACGTGGTCGGCGGGATCACGGCGGCCAACATCCAGCCGATCGCCGGCAGCGGCAACGACACCGGATCGATCAACATCACCGCGACCGCGGCGCAGATCAACGCGACCCTCGCGGCGACTAATGGCCTGGTCTACACGCCCAACGCCAACTTCAACGGCGGCGATACGCTCGAGGTCTACGTCAACGACGGCGGGCAGACCGGCCTCGACACCAACCCGGTCTCGATGCTCGATCCGGTGGTCGATCCCGACGTCGGGCCGATCACCGAGGAAGACTACGACACGCGCACGATCACGATCACCTCGGTCGACGATCCCGCGGTGGCGCAGGACGACACGGCGTCGACGGCCGAGAACGCGGTCAAGACCGGCGACCTGTTCGCCAACAACGGTTCGGGCGTCGACAGCGACGTCGACGGGCCGGCGTTGAGCATCGCGGCGGTCAACGGCGTGGGAGCCAGCGTCGGCACGCAGATCACGCTCGCTTCGGGCGCGCTGCTGACGGTGAACGCCAACGGGACCTACACCTACGACCCGAACGGGGCGTTCGACTACCTGATCGACGGGGTGACGGCGGCGG
>CBHWED010000003.1:0-42324 GCA_966112795.1 uncultured bacterium | reverse complement strand
TCGAAGATCGGGGTGCCCTTGGCCGGCGGGATGCAGCTGGTCAGCGCGACGCCCATCGTGCGGACGTTGTCGTTGACCTTCTTGGCGATCGCTTCGACTTCGTCGAGGCTCTTGCCCTGCTCGGCGGCGGCGCCGCAGGCCTTGATCACGAAGAAGTTGCCGGCCACGCCGCGGCGGCCGACGGTGTAGAGGCTGTCCTCGACCGCGACGTCGTCATTGATCCAGAACTGGCGCGCGTTGATGCCTTCGGCGGTGGCCATCTCGGTGGCCATGTCCCACGCCATGCGGTCGCCCTGGTAGTTGTTGACCAGCACCAGCACGCCGGCGTCCGAAGCGCAGGCCTTGATCGTCTCGTAGCACGCGTCGACCGGCGGGGCGGCGAACACCGCGCCCTGGCAGGCGCCGGTGAGCATGCCCGGGCCGACCGCCATGACGTGCGCCGGCTCGTGGCCCGAACCCGAACCCTGGACGATCGAGACCTTGGCGTTGCTCGGCCCGGTCTTGCGGGTGATCATCTGGAACTCGGGCGTGTAGGACAGCAGGTCCGGGTTGGCGAGCGCGATGCCGTGCATGAACTCGGGCACGAACTGTGCGGGATCGTTGACGAACTTCTTCATGGGTGTTTCCTCTCCCTGGAATCGCAAGCGAATGGTTAGGCGGGTTGGTTGATCACTTCGGCGGCGGTCGGCGTGCGCTCGACTCCGAACTCCTTGCACCAGTCATTGAGGATGACGGCGATCGACACAATACCCGGATCCGGCGTGCCCGCGCTGCGCTCGCCGACCTGCGAGGCGCGGCCGCGGTGCGCGACGAGCGACTTGGTCTCCTCGATCGCCTGCTCGGCGACATCGGCCGCATCGCACAGCGCGAGGCCGAGGTCGCCGTCGCCGGCCGCGTGCTCCTTGAGCTTCTCGTGCACCGGGATCAGCGCGTCGAGCAGCGTCTTGTCGCCGAGCTTGGCGCCGCCGCGGGCCTGGATGCCCTCGATCGCCGAGCCGAGCATGTCTGTCAGCTCCTGCAGCGTAATGGTTTCCTTGCCGCGGGTCAGCATCGCCGCCTTCATGAAACCGGTGCCCCAGATCGGGCCCGAGCTGCCGCCGACGTGCTTCGAGACCAGCATCGAGATCTTGAGCAGCATCGCGCCGATGTCGGTCTTGGGGATCTCGTCCCACTCGTTCTGGATCACGCGGTAGCCGGTCGCGAGCGAGGTGCCGAAGTCACCGTCGCCGGCAAGGCCGTCGAGATCGGAGAAGTAGTACTCGTTCCGGAGCACGGTCTTGCAGGTGGTCTGGATCGCCTGCTCGATCTTGCCCTGCGAAATCTCGGTCATCGGTATTCTCTCCCTCAGGCCGCCGTGGCGGCGGCCAGCTCGCCGAGGTCGGCGAGCCTGACATTGACGTTGGGTTCGTCGCCGAGCTCGGGGACGACCTTGACGGCCCCGGTGAAGTCCTCGTCGACGGTGTAAGTGCTGGTCGTGACAAGCGTGGGAAGCCCGGCGCCGGTCGCGGCGAGGAGGCCGTTGCGGCTGTCCTCGATCACCATGCAGTCCTTCGGCGGCAGGCCGAGCGTCTCGAGCGCGAGCAGGTAGATGTCCGGCGCAGGCTTCTTCTTCGCGACCACATCGCCCGCATGCACGAAGTCGAACGCCGCCTTCCGCTCGGGCCCGAACAGGTCGAGCACGGCGTCGATGAACTTGAGGTTCGAGGTCGTGCACACGCCGAGCTTGACGCCCGCGGCGATCGCCTCGTCGACGATCCGCAGGATGCCCGGCCGCACCGGCAGGCTCGACACGAGATCGGAGGTGATCTGCGTCTTGGTCTTGTGCAACGCGAGGATCAGCTCGTCCTTCGCCTCGTCGGTCGCGGCGCTATCGGGCCAGCCGTACTCGTCGAAATAGGCGCGCATGCGCTCCTTGCCGCCGGCGACGAGCAGCAGCTTGCCGTAGAGGTCGACGTCCCATTCGGCGTCGATGCCGAACTCCTTGAACGCCAGGTTGAAGCCCACGCGGTGCGCGTCGCGCTCGGTATCCACGAGCACGCCGTCGCAATCGAAAATCAGCGCCTTGATCATCCCTCCCGCAGCTCCTTACGCGGCCTTGGCGAGGAAGCTCGGCGCCTTGTCCTTGCCGCCGAACTTCTCGATGAAGCCGGAGAACATGGTCTTGCACGCCTGGTACTGCGCGTCGATCAGCCGCAGCGGCTCGAAATCCTTCGGCTTCGCCGTGTGATAGTCGACGAAGCTCTCGACGAAGACGTGCTTGAGGTTGGTCGAGATATTGATCTTGGCGCTGCCGCGCTCGATCGCCTTGCGGAACACCTCGTCGCTGAGGCCGGTGCCGCCGTGCAGCGCCATCGGCGTCTTGGTCAGCGCGTTGATCGCGGCGATGCGGTCAAAGTCAACTACGGGCTCGCCGTGATAGAAGCCGTGGGCGGTGCCGACGGCGCAGGCGAAGGCGCTGAGGTCGAGCGCGTCGCAGAACTTCCTGGCATCCTCGGGATCGGTCAGCACTGAGTCCTCCTCGGCCACGTGCATGTCGTCCTCGACGCCCATGATCTGGCCGAGCTCGGCTTCCATGCCGACGCCGTACTTCTCGGCGATCTCGCGCACCTTGAGCGACATCGCGAGGTTCTCGTCGAACGGCAGCTCGGAAGCGTCGATCATGATCGAGGTCCAGCCGGCCTTGGCGCAGGCCTCGATCATCGCGAGGTCCTTGCAGTGGTCGAGATGGAGCACGACCGGCACCGGCGAATCCTCGGCCACGGTGCGCACCCAGGAGACGATCTCCTTGTGGCTCCAGTACTGGATGGTCTTGGTCGAGGTCTGGCAGATCACCGGGGCGTTGAGCTCTTCGGCGGCCGCGACCATCGCCTTGGTGGTGCCGTAGTCGACGAGATTGAACGCGGCGACGGCATAACCCCGGTCCATCGCATCGCGCAGGAGGGGCTTCATGTTGACGAGGGGCATGGGGGTGGTGTGCTCCTTAAAGACTCGGCGCGCATAGATCGCGCTTGGCGACAATCCAATAGCGATTGCGCCGGTTTCCGCCCACAGACAAGGTCAACGTCGGATGGTACCGCTAACGTAGGAAGCCGCGCTCGCAGAGGGTGTTAGCCGGCCGGTCAGGAGCCGCGGGCCGGCGCGGGGCTAGGGCGCCTGGAAACGCCAACGTCCCGCGTCGGTAGTGGCATCGAACCGGTCGAGCGTGACTGTGCTGGTACCGATCGCCATCAGCGCGAGGTCGCCCTCGGCGGCCTGAATCTTGGGTGAAATGCGATAAGTCCCGTCAGTCAGCTGGTCGATCCGCCAGAGCTGCGCGTCGTCGCCGGTGAAGCGCGGCACGCTTTCGACCTCACGGCCATCTGCTCGCACCGCGAGAGCGCGGTCGGTCCCGGCGATCCGGATGCTGTAATAGGGCGCGCCGAAGTATCCTCCGGCGCCTGCGACCGGCGCCACGGTCCACTGCTGGTTCGGCCGGACCATGTAGGCAGACAGGTCGACGCTGGTGCTGCCTGCGGGCCACGATGCGCTGTTCTCGCCGAGCGACTGGTCCGGCAGCGGGCTGACCGGATCGGTCGGGCGGGCCATGAAGCTGCGCCGTGCGTCGAACGCGATGCGGACGAAATCGGTCCTCAACTGCAGCGCGTTGCCGCTGCGCTGCGACTGGATCTCGTAGGTTCCCGGGGACAGATTGCTGCCACCGACCGGCCAGCCGTCGCGCCACAGCAGCGGCTCGATCGCGAGCACGCTGCGGCCGCTGCGGTCCATGTCGGCTTCGTAGTGCAGCGAGAACTTCTCGAGCCCGCCGCCGAGATCGATCCGGCCGAAGTGGCCGGCCCCGATCGTGCGGCCATGCGCGGCGGCGACCAGCTTGCCGCCGCCACGCAGCAGCGGCACGCCCATGTTGTCGAGGTAGGGGCCGAGCACGTCGCGCGACCGGCCGACCCGGATGTTGTAGGTCGAATTGGGCCCGTCGCAGCAAGTGCCGTGCGTGCCGAGCAGGTAGTACCACCCGTCGCGATAGAGCAAGGCGGTGGCCTCCATGTCGATCGCGACGTCGACCGGCTCGTTGCCCGGCAGCCGGCCGCCGGTCGCGGGGTCGAGCTCGACGATGCGGATCGTTCCGAAGTAGGTTCCGTAGCTGAGCCACAGGTGGCCTTCGGCGAGGAGGAAGGCCGGGTCGATCGCGTCGTTGTTCTCCACGCCGTTGCTCGACACGACGGTGCCCACGTCGTGGAAGGCGAAGTCCGGGGAGCTCGGATCGAGGCTGCCGGTCCACATGACCTTGACCTCGCTGGCGTGCCCGCCGTTCATGCCGCCGCCGCCCACCGCGTAGGCCACGTAGTAACGATCGTCGATCCGGATCACGTCGGGCGCAACGCCGCCCCCGGGGCGGACGGGGCCGCTCGACCAGGTCCAGCCATCCTCGGACACCAGGCCGCCGCCGCGGGTGCCGAAGGTGTACCATTTGCCGTCGGATTCGACGACCGTCGACGGGTCGTGGATGAACACGTCGCCCGCGAGCTGGGCTTGCGCGGGCGGGGCCGACACGGCGACTGCGGCCAGGACGAAGCCGACGACGGCGGAGCGGCTCACGCGGCTCATTGCACGACCACCTTCAGGTCGCGGATCGGCTGGCCGTTCGCGTCGAGCAGCCGAAGGCAGAAGTCGCTCAGTCCCGGCCCGTTGATGATCGCGCCACGGATCACGTTGCGGCCTTTCCTCAAGGTCAGGCGCTCGGACAGAACGTCGTCCATGACCATGCGCCGGTCCTCGAACAGCTCGGCCGCAACCTCGCCGTTGAGCCACCAGCGCGACGCCGCGTTCGATCCGACCGCGAGGCGGACGTCCGCGATCTCGCGCGGGCTGTCCACCACCGTAACGGCCCAGAAAACGACGCCGTAGGTTCGCTTGCCGCGCGCCTGGGCGAAATTGAACAGCTTCACGTCCCACAGCTTCGAATCGAGCGCATGCCACGCGAGCGGCTCGCCCCCGCGCGCGGCCTGTCCCGCGCGCGGGAGGGCGTGGAAATCCCCCGGGAATGTTGCCGGCGACAGCGCCTCGCGCACGTAGCGCCCGGTGAAGACCGTGTTGGTCGGATTGGGCTTGGTGACCGGATCGAGCAGCAGCCAGCGGCCGATGAAGCCATCCCGGTCGGGCGTGGCGGGAGCGGCCGTGGCCGGGGAGAAATAGTCGGAAAGCGGGGCAGGCTGGGCGGTGCCGTTTGCCGCGTGGGCAATGGTCCCCGAGGACAGCGCCAGCACCGCGGCGGCGAGCGCTTTCATCCGAGAGCTCGCGCTCGATTTCCCACCGTCGCAGGCCATGTCCCACCCCTCCAGCCGAGTGCGCCGGATCGGCGCTGTCGGATGCGCGCGTGCCTCGCGTCGCCCCGCTCCGCGACGATAGACAGGCCGTCTGTGGGCCGTCAATTGTCCGACAAATAAAGTTTGCCAGCGCGCGGCGGGTGCCAGTTCAGCCGCGCAACTGCTTCATCACGAGTGCCCGCAGGCGCGCACGGTTTTCGCGGTCGAGCGGGCCGAGGATCCCGTGCTTGTCGGCCGGCAAGTGCCGCAGCGGATGCCCGTCGGGCCGGAACACGTAGTGCTCGAAGAACGCCTGCCATGCCGCGCGTTCGCGTGGCGGCCGCTCCGCGATGGCGAGGAGCGCGAGCATCATCGCGGTGAAGGGGGCGTCGGGTCCCTGGCGGAACGCGTCCCACCAGTAGTTGACCAGCACATTAACCTCGGAAAGCGCCTCGACCTCGTGCCACCAGAGCTTTGGCAGGTAGAGGGCGTCGCCAGGTCCGAGCTCGACGCGCAAGGCCCGACCGCGGACGGTGTCGAAGCGCGGATAGCGCGGGTCGCCCGGAGCGCTCGCGGCGGCCAGGCCGACGGGTTGGCCGGCCATGGTGTGATCGATCGGCCCGACATAGAGGTCGGCGATCAGCTCGGGCGGATAGAGCGTGAACCGGCGCCGGCCGGCGACGACGCAGGCAAGGTTGTCGAAGGTGTCGAAGTGGCACGAGACGTGCGACCGGTTGCCGATCCAGATGCGCGGCTCGACTCCCTCCGGAAGGCCGGCCACGACATTGTCGCGGGCGAACGCGGGGATGTGGTCGGCGACCGGGATCGAGCCGAGATAGACCGACCCGGCCGCGGGATCCGCCGCGCATGCGCGAATCCGCTCGATCGCGGCCGAGAGCGACAGCGTCTCGCGGGAGAAATTGAAGCCGTCGAGGTCCTCGGCATAGTAGTAGCGGCCGCGCGTTTCGGGCGCGCCCACGAAGCATTCCGCGCTCCTGCCGGTGTCCATGTCGCCGAGATACCGGGCGAGCCAATCGAACGGGCGGCCGTCTCCGCCGACACTCGGCCAGTGCGCGCACAGTCCCCGGATGACCGCGGGCTCGCAGGTCTCGAGATGGCTGGCGTCGAGCGGCTGCCCAGCCGGCAGCTCGCGCACCGTGCCTTCGCCTGTCACGGCCTGCCGAGGCTCGGGGCGAGCCGTGCGTTGTGCCGGGCTGCCATCACCGGGATCTGCCGCGCGGACAGCGCGACGGTGTAGGCAAGCTGCAGGTGGCCCGAGCGGAACAGCGACAGCACGGTCGCGTCATCGAGTTCGGCGAGGCCATCGAGGCCGATCGTATAGAGGCCCTGCAGCGCAAGCTTCTCACCGTCGTCGAAGCTCAACGAGACGCTGATCGGCTCGATCAGCCTCAGCGCCATGAGCCGCTCGATGAACGCGTCGGTTTCCGCCTTGCCCCGGTGGAGCTGCGTGAGCACCGCCTGGATGGCGCGCAGCGAGGGGGCCGGGCTGCCGTCGGCATGGAACAGCGGCTCGCCCTCGGCGCGGCTGAAGCGTGCGCTCGTCTCGTCGATCGCGATGTGATCGCCCGAGATGTAGAAGCCGGCGCGTTTGCGGTCGAGCGACACGAACGGATCGGCCTGGCCCGGTTCGGCTCCGATGAGCGGCGAGCCTTCGTTGAAGCCGAACATGGCGCCGGCATAGAACGCGCCCGTCTCGGCGTTCTTCACGAACAGGATCGGGCAGCAGACCGCGGCAGCGGCAAATTCGGCGGCAACGATTTCGACGAATCGCCGGGTTTCACGCTGGACCCGCTGCACCAGCAGCGCACCGTGGTCCTCTGGATTAAGTCCTACTAAATGCATCGGGCGATAAATCTTTCGACCAGGTGGAAGCGCAGACTGCCCGCGCCAACCCCCAAGTTCCTAGTACTTTCGCAGCTGAAGCGACAGAATCAAGGCGGATTTGGTCGCAAAATTAGTCCTACAAAAAGGCATTGATAGCGCTATCAGCGCGCGCTATTGTCGGACTAATGAGGCGGGGAGGTGGCAGGGCTTTGCCCTCGGAATCCATCGCACCCGCACAGCCTCGGGAGGCGCGACGCGCGTCCCGACTGGTCGTTTGTGGGAGTGGAGATGGGAATGGCTTACAAGGCTGCACGCAATTCGGATCTGGGCGCTATCCGCAATGTGTTCGGCGCCAGCGTCGCCAGCGCGCTCGCGCTCGTGATCGCGGCGCCGGCGATGGCGCAGGACGCGCCGAACGAGGCTGAGTCGGATAACGACGCGAGCGCACAAAGCACGATCATCGTCAGCGGCATCCGCGGATCGCTGCAGCGCAACCTCGACGCGAAGCGCGAGGCCCCGGGCGTCGTCGACGTCATCAGCTCGGAAGAGATCGGCAAGTTCCCCGATTCGAACGTCGCGGCATCGCTCCAGCGACTGCCCGGCGTCTCGATCCAGCGCGACGGCATGCGCGGCGAGGCCAACGGCGTCACGATCCGCGGCTTCGGCGGCGACTTCAACGAGACGCTGGTCGACGGGCGCAGGCTATCGACGGCGACCGGCGGCCGCTCGATCGATTTCAGCACCGTCGGGGCCGACTTCATCGGTTCGCTGTCGGTCTACAAGACGCCCGACGTGGCGGTGGGCTCGAACTCGATCGGCGCGACAATCAACATCGAGTACCCCCGGCCGCTCAACCGTCCGGGGTTCCACGTCGCAGCAACCGCGTCCGCCTCGTGGCAGGAAGGGTCAGGCAAGGTGGTGCCGGCCGGCGGCCTGCTGATCAGCGACACGTTCGCCGATGACACCATCGGCATCCTCGGAAGCGTGATCTACACGCGCCACGACACCGAAACCAACAACGTCTACGTCCACGGCTTCCCGGGCGGCTATTATGCCCCGTGCCAGCTGGCCGGCAGCACTGCCGCCACGTGCAACCCGTCGGACAGCGCGACGGCAGCAGCATCCGACCGGCGCACGGTCGTCGGCTTCTTCGAGCAGCAGTACGGCGCGCAGCAGACCTATACCAAGGACGAGCGCGTCGACGCCCGGCTGGCGCTCCAGTGGCAGGCCTCGGACGACGTCCTGATCACGCTCGACAACAACTTCACCGACCAGCGGGTCAATGCCGACACGATCGGCTTCGGGATCTGGTTCAACCAGGGGTCTCTGCGCAACGTCGTGCTCGACGACAACGGCGTTCCGCTCGACTTCACCCAGGCCGGTTCGCAGACCGACTTCACGGCCGGCACCGACAGCAACCAGCGCCGCACCAACCAGACTGGGCTCAACATCGAATGGCAGGCGATGGAGAACCTCTCGTTCGAGGCCGACGGCGCCTATTCGAAGAGCTGGCTCAACCCCGACGACCGCGTCAACTCGCTCGGCGCGGACATCGGCTACGGCTTCGCGATCGGCCCGGCGCTCGGGATTTCGATCGACGGGAGCAGCAGCAACACCATCCCTGTCCTGCACAGCTACGGCCCCAACGGCGACGCTTCGCGCTGGGCCGATCCGTCGGTGATCGGCTCGCACGTCACGGTGAACATCGCCAACAAGAACACCGACGAGCTCATCCAGGCGCGCCTCGCGGGCAAATGGGAGCAGGACGACCTGACGCTGAGGTTCGGCGGGACCTATCTCGACGATACCTTCAAGTTCCAGAGCGCGAACACCTTCGCCAATAACTTCTGGCAGGCCTACTCGGGCTACGGACCCGCGTCGGGCACCACCGGCGGCGTGCCGATCCCACAGAATCTCTACAACGGCCTGGTCAATACCCGGAACTTCATTCCAGGCTTCGACGGCGCCCTGCCGCCGGCGCTGATCAACTTCAACGCGATCGACTACCAGGCCTTCCTGACCGGCCTCGGCAACCCGCAGACGACCACCATTCCGGGCTACAACTACGGGTGTTGCGGAACCGCGTTCACGGGGACGTTCGACGTCGCCGACGACGTGGGATCCAGGCGCCGGATCAACGAGAAGACCTGGGCGCTGTTCTTCTCCGGCAAGTTCCAGACCGAAATCGCCGGCATGCCGCTGACGTTCACCGCAGGCATCCGGCAGGAGAACACCCACGTCACCTCGACCGGCATCGGCCGACTGCCGACGTCGATCACGCCGAGCACGACCGACCCGACCCTGCTGACGGTCAACTTCGGGCCGTCGCAGGAGGTCACCACGAAGACCGACTACAGCTACCTGCTTCCGGCGGTCGACGTGAAGCTGGAGGTGGTGCCCGACCTGATCCTGCGGTTCGATGCGTCGCGCACGCTGACGCGTCCGACGCTCAACCTGCTCACGCCGGTGCTCAACATCGGCAGCGGGCAGCGCGTGGGTGCCTTGACCGCGAACGGCGGCAACCCGGACCTGCGGCCATACCTGGCGGACAACTTCGACCTCGCGGCCGAATGGTACTACGCCCGGAACTCGTACTTCGCGGTCGATTTCTTCCTCAAGAACGTGTCCAACTTCATCGTCGGCGGCACACAGCGCCAGACGATCAACGATGTGGTGGACCCGTCGACCGGGCAGCCCGCGCAGTTCAGCGTCTCGCAGCGGGTCAACGGGCCCGACGCGACGATCCGCGGTGTCGAGATCGCCTTGCAGCACACGTTCGGGGAGAGCGGCTTCGGCTTCTTCGCGAATGCGACCATCGTCGACACCAACGAACCCTACGACCCGACCGACATCACGCAGAGCGGGTTCGCCGTTACCGGGCTGGCCAACTCGGCCAACCTCGTCGCCTTCTATGACAAGAACGGCTTCGAGTTCCGCGCGGCGGTCAACTGGCGCGACGAGTACCTGCTCGGCTTCGGCCAGGTGCAGAACACGGGGGCCTTCGGCGCCGAGCCGACCTTCGTCAACGCGAGCACGCAGATCGACCTCAGCACAAGCTACGAGCTGATGGAGAACGTCAGCATCTTCGCCGAGGCGCTGAACATCACCAACGAGACGCAAAGCACGCACGGCCGGTTCGACAACATGCTGCTCGACGTCTTCGCCTATGGCCGCCGCTTCACCGGCGGCGTGCGCTACCGGTTCTGAGCTCCTCCCTGCCGGGGTTGCCTCCGCGGCAACCCCGGGTTTTACTCGGGACCGAGATGAGACAAGTCAAATCGATCGTGGTTGTCGGCGGCGGCACCGCCGGCTGGCTGACGGCAGGAGTGATCGCGGCCAAGCACCTGGCGCGCAGGGAGAGCGGCTTCTCGGTCACGCTGGTCGAGTCACCCAACACGCCGATCATCGGGGTGGGCGAAGGCACCTGGCCGACCTTGCGCGCGACCCTGGCCAAGATCGGCGTTTCCGAAACCGATTTCTTCCGCGAGTGCGACAGCGCCTTCAAGCAGGGCGCCTATTTCGCCAAGTGGACCACCGGCGCGGCGGACGAAGGGTATTACCATCCCTTGATGCTGCCGCAGGCCTTCTCGCGCGTGAACATGGTTCCGCATTGGCTCGCGGAAGGAGGCGGCGAGAGCTTCTGCGATGCCGTCTGCCCGCAGGGCCGCATCTGCGACGAGGGACTCGCCCCGAAGACGATCGCGACGCCCGAGTTCGAAGCGCTGGCGAACTACTCCTACCACCTCGATGCGGGCAAGTTTGCCGGCTTCCTGCAGCGCCACTGCACGCAAAAGCTCGGTGTGCGGCATGTGCTGGCCGACGTGCGCTCGGTCGAGCTGGCGGAGGACGGCGACATCCGCTGCGTCGTCACCGAGCAGGCGGGGCCGATCGAGGGCGACCTGTTCGTCGATTGCACGGGCTTCCGTTCGTTGCTCCTCGGAGAGGCGCTCGGAGTGCCGTTCATCGATCACAGCGGCGTGCTGTTCTGCGACGCCGCGCTCGCGATCCAGGTGCCTTACGAGAGCGAGACCAGCCCGATCGTGCCGCACACGCTGTCGACCGCGCAGTCTGCCGGGTGGATCTGGGACGTCGGCCTGCCGACCCGGCGCGGCGTCGGGCACGTCTATTCCACCAGCCACATCTCCGACGACGAGGCCGAGCGCGAGCTGCGGGCTTATCTCGGTGGAGCCGGCGCCGACCTTTCGGTGCGCAAGATTCCGATCCGCTCGGGCCACCGGGCGACCTTCTGGAAAGGCAACTGCGTCGCGGTCGGGCTCGCGGCGGGATTCCTCGAGCCGCTCGAATCCTCGGCCATCGTGCTAATCGAGCTGTCCGCCAAGCTCATCGCCGAACAGATGCCGGCATGCCGCGAGGTGATGGACATCGTCGCCAAGCGCTTCAACGAGACCACGCACTACCGCTGGGGCCGGATCATCGACTTCCTCAAGCTGCACTACGTGCTCAGCCAGCGCGAGGACAGCGCGTTCTGGCGCGACAATCGCCGCGCCGAGTCGATCCCTGAGCGCCTGCAGGAGCTCCTCCTGCTGTGGGCGCACCAGCCGCCGTGGTTCCATGACGAGTTCGACCGCGTCGAGGAGGTCTTCCCGCCGGCAAGCTACCAGTACGTCCTCTACGGCATGGGTTTCCGCACCGGCGTCGAGCGATCGGCATTGAGCGGAGAAGCCGGGCTCGCGGCGCGGGCGATGCGCGAGAACCGCGCGCAGACGGAGAAGCTGTGCAGCAGCCTGCCGCGCCACCGCGATCTGATCGACAAGATTCGCGAGTATGGCCTGCAGCCGGTCTGACGACCGCGGGCGGCGGTTTCCGACGTTCACCCTGGCTCGACGCTGGTTGATGCTGGCCGTTGCCGCCGGCCTGGCCGGCTGGTCGGTCGAGGCGCGCCCGCAGGTGCCGCCTGCCGTGGACATCCCCGAGATCGACCGGAGCGAGAGGCCCAATTCCGAAGCCGCGTTCGCCGCGGTCGAGATCCATCCGCGGCCGACGCCGGCACCGCTCGTGCTGCATGTCGCTCCCGGGGGCTCGGCCGCGGCTGACGGCAGCCTCGCGCGGCCGTTCACGATAGAGCAGGCGCAAAAGGCCGTGCGGGCCATTTCGCAGGAACGCTCCGTCTCCGTCGAGCTCGCCGATGGAACTTACGAACTGGCACATCCGCTGCGCTTTTCCGCCGCCGACGGCGGCCACGGCGGAACCGTAGTCGAGTGGCGCGCCGCTCCCGGAGCGCGGCCGGTACTCTCGGGCGGCACCCGCATCGACGGCTGGCGGCTGCTCGACGAGCCGCGGAACGTCTGGGCCGCGCCGCTGCCCGAAGGGCTCGACCCGCGGCAACTCTGGGTCGAGGACAAGGCTGCGCGGCGCGCCGCGGTCGAGCCCCCGCGCAGCGCCTTTGCGTTCGACGACCAGGGCATCCGCATTGTCGATCCGGCCTGGGCGTTTCTCGCCGGGCTGCCCGGGCAGGGGCGGATCGAGGTCGAGAACACCGGCTTCTTCACCGATCGCCGTGCCGTGGTCGAGCGGATCGAGGGCGACCGGATCATCCTGCGGCAGCCGGGCTGGCGCAACAACATCATCGGCTACGACACGTTCGCGCGGCCGGTCTCGGGTGAATGGGCACGGTTCTTCATCGCCAATTCGCTGGCTTTCCTGCGGCGCCCGGGCGACTGGTTCGCCGACCCGGCGAAGCGGCTGATCTACTATATCCCGCGCGCCGGCGAGGCGATGGCGAGCGCCACCGTGATCGCGCCGCGGCTCGAGCACCTGCTGTCGATCGCCGGCAGCTACGACGAGCCGGTCAGCGACCTGCGCTTCAGCGGCCTGGCGTTTCGCCACAGCGGCTGGCGCGGGCCCTCGGGGCCCGGCGGCTACGCGAGCCAGCAGAGCGGCGCCTATCTCGCCGGCGAAATCCCCGGCTATCCCGCGGACCCGGTGCGCGACTGCAGCTGGGGCTGCTGGGCCTTCGAGCGGATGCGCAACCAGTGGCGGCAGCAGCCCGCGGCGGTGCAGGTGGCCGCAGCCCAGCGCGTGACGTTCAGCGGCAACGACTTCGCCCTGATCGGCCAGATCGCGCTCGGGATCGGCAACAATGCCGACGCGAACGCCGCGAACATCGGTCTCGGCGCGCGTTCGGTCGAGGTCGCCGGCAACACGTTCCACGATCTCGCGGGCGGCGCAATCATGGTCGGTGGGATCACGCCGGACGCGCATCATCCGAGCGACCCACGGATGGCCGTGCGCGACGTCGTCGTGCGCGACAACACCGTGCGCTCGGTGTCGCAGGAATACCGCGAGCAGGCGGCGATCCTGGTCACTTATGCCAGCGCCCCGATCATCGTCCACAACGAGGTCTCCGATACGCCCTACGACGGGATCGACGTCGGCTGGGGCTGGGGCGTCAACGATCCCGGCGGCAACGCCGACTACATGAGCCTGGCGCGAGGATATTACGATCAGCCCCGCAACCGGATCTACGACACGCCGACGATCCTGCGCGACGCGGTGATCGTCGGCAACCGCGTCCACGGCGTGAAGCGCTGGTTCCCGGACGGGGGCGCGATCTACCACTTGTCGGCCGACCCCGGTGGCCTGATCGCCGAGAACCACGTCTACGACGTGCCCGGCGGCATCGGCGTCTACCTCGACGAGGGCTCGCGCTACGTGACCGTGCGCGACAACGTGTTCGACGGGCTCGGCCTGTGGGTCAATCTCAACGCGCTCGACGGGGCATGGCCGCGGCGGACCGCGATGGACAACGTGGCGCGCGGCAACTGGCACAACGCCGGCAAGGCCAACGGCGGCTGGAGCGCCTATGGCAACAACCTGCTGGTGGACAACGTCGAAGTCGACGGATCGGCGTGGCCCGACGCCGCGCGGACCGTCATCGACAAGGCGGGGCCGCGCGCGTCTTCGCCGGCAGAACAGTGACGGCCGTGCGGCGCGACGATCGCCCGGACCGAGGAAGGGGATATCCAATGCTCATGACCAGCCTGCGCTCAAGCTGCACGACCTGGGCGATCGGCTCGGTCCTCGTGCTGGCGGCGCCCCTCGGCGCCGTTCCTGCCGCTGCGCAGGCCGAAGCCGGCGCTGCCTCGACCCGCGCCCGGGCGGACGCGCGCGCCGCCGAGATCGTCGCCCAGCTCACCCTCGACGAGAAGCTGCCGCAGCTGCTCAACACCGCGCCGGCGATCCCGCGGCTCGGCATACCGGCCTACAACTGGTGGACGGAATCGCTGCACGGCGCGCTCGGTTCGCTGCCGACGACCAACTTCCCCGAACCGATCGGCCTTGCCGCGACTTTCGACGCACCGCTGGTGCAGCAGGTCGCCGGCGCGATCAGCAGCGAAGTGCGCGGCCTGCACGCGCTGGCGCGCGAGACCGGACGGATGGGGCGGATCGGCACCGGGCTCGACACCTGGTCGCCCAACCTCAACATCTTCCGCGACCCACGCTGGGGGCGCGGCCAGGAAACCTACGGCGAGGACCCGTACCTGACGGCTCGCATGGGCGTGGCTTTCGTCGAGGGCATGCAGGGCGATCGGCCGGACCTGCCCGACGTGATCGCCACGCCCAAGCACTTCGCGGTGCACAGCGGCCCGGAATCGACCCGCCACCATGCCAACGTGTTCGTATCCCGGCACGACCTCGAGGACACCTACCTCCCGGCCTTTCGTGCCGCGATCGTCGAAGGCCGCGCCGGATCGGTGATGTGCGCCTACAACCGCGTCGACGGACAGCCCGCGTGCGCCAGCGACGACTTGCTCGAAGACACCTTGCGCGGCGCCTGGGGGTTCGACGGCTACGTGGTCTCCGATTGCGACGCGGTGCGCGACATCGACGCGAACCACCACTACGCGCCCGATCCCGCGGCGGCCGTGGCAGCGGCGCTGCGGCTCGGCGTCGACAACGAGTGCAACACCGCCACCCTGTCGGACACCGCAGGCCTCGAGGCGCGCTATCGCGAGGCCATCGAGCGCGGGCTGATAACCGAGGCCGACGTCGACCGCGCGCTCGTGCGGCTGTTCTCAGCGCGCCTGCGCAACGGCGATCTCGCCGGCGTCCGCGAGCCGAGCACGGCGAGCGTCACCCCCGACGTCGTCGGCGCTCCCGAGCATGGCGCCGCGGCCCTCAAGGCGGCCGAGGAAAGCCTCGTGCTGCTCAAGAACGACGGCCTGCTTCCATTCGGCGACAAGCCGCTTCGCGTCGCCGTGTTCGGCCCGTTCGGCGATGCGACGCGCGTGCTCCGCGGCAACTACTCCTCGACCATCTCGGCCCCGCCGGTTTCGGTTGTCGACGGGCTGCGTTCCGCGATGCCGCAGGCCACCGTGGCCTACGTCCCGTTCGGCGCGAGCGTCACCGACGGCGATCCGGTGCCCGAGTCCGCGCTGCAGGCCGAGGACGGACAGCCCGGGTTGACCGCCCGCTACTACAACGCCGAGGGCACGCCGCCGCGGCTGTTCGGACCCGGTGAGCTCGACGCATTCAGGCAGCAGGTACGCTACGCCGCGCAGCCGGTCGTGACCCGGCGCGAACGCAGCGTCGACGGCCGCAGCCTCGACCTCGCGCAAGTCTCCGACCACCACCGCGTGGTCTGGTCGGGGTTCCTGGTACCGCCCGAGAGCGGGCTCTATCGGCTCGGCCTGTCGGGCTTCCAGAGCGGCAGCATGACCTTCGAGGGCGAGCCGTTCGTCGACTTGCAGGGAACGCCGTGGGGCAGCCTGCCGACGCTCAAGACCGTCCGCCTGGAAAAGGGCCGGCGCTATCCGATCACCGTTACCGGCGTGTCGGAAACCGGCACCGCGGGCGTCGGTCTCGCGTGGAAGCGCATCAGCGAGGATCCCGCCGCGGCCTTGCGCGCTGCGGCTGCCGACGCGGACGTGCTCGTCGCGGTCGTCGGACTGACGTCCGATCTCGAGGCGGAAGAGTCTCCGGTCGAGATCCCCGGCTTCGCCCATGGCGACAAGACCACGCTGGACATTCCGCAGGATCAGCAGGCCCTGCTCGAGGTCGCGCGGGCGACGGGCAAGCCGCTCGTGGTCGTCGCGATGAACGGCAGCCCGGTGAACCTCGCGTGGGCCAAGGAGCACGCCGACGCGGTCATCGAGGCGTGGTATCCGGGGCAGGCGGGCGGTCTCGCGCTCGGCAACGTGCTGTCGGGCAGGACCAATCCTTCGGGCCGGCTGCCGCTGACGTTCTACCGGCGCATCGAAGACCTGCCGCCGTTCGACGATTACCGGATGCAGGGGCGCACCTACCGCTACTACGAGGGCGAGATCGTCTATCCGTTCGGACACGGCCTCAGCTACACGACGTTTTCCTATGGTCCGCTGAAGATCACCCCGGCTCCGGCGGGTGCCGCGGAGGGCCTGCGCGTCGAGGCCGAGCTGCGCAACACCGGGGATCGCGCGGGGGCCGACGTGGCGCAGCTCTACCTCGACTTCCCCAACCAGCCGGGGGCGCCTCGCATCGCCCTGCGCGCGTTCCAGCGGGTGAGCCTGGCGCCGGGCGAGCGCGCGACCGTGCGGTTCGAGCTGTCGCCGCGCGATCTCAGCGCAGTCGATCCGGACGGCCTGCGCAAGGTCATGGCGGGGGACTATCGCGTCTTCGTCGGGTCGGGCCAGCCGGATACCGGCGTGCCCGTTTCCGAAGCGCGGTTCACCGTGGCACGGGATGCCCCGCTGCCACGCTGAGCCTCGATCAGCGCCGCACCGTGTCGGCCAGCCAGGCCAGGATCTCGGCGCGATTCTCGTCGAGGCGCGGCGGTGCAGCAGAGGCAGCCGGACCGTCGGGCTGGATGCTGAATCCGGTCGTGGGGATCATCGGGCGCCCGCCCGGCGGGACCGCCGCCAGCGGGATCTGCTCGAGCCCGGCCGCGCCCACCAGCTCGGCCGCTTCCCCCACCCGCCGCACCATGCCGCAAGGAATGCCGCGCTCGCTCATTTCGAGCTCGAGCTGGGCGGCATCCGTCTTCGCCAGCTCGGCCGCCAGCTCGTCGTGCAGCAGTGCGAAATTGGCGCGTTGGGCCTCTGGCGTCGCGTAGCGAGCGTCGCCGAGCCAGTCCTCGCGACCGAGGTATCGCGCGAGTGCGGTGAACTGCTTGGGCTGCACCACGCCGAGCGAGATCTGCCGGCCGTCGCGCGCGGTGAACAGCGCGGACGTCGGCAGGCCGCTGTAGCCGGTGTTGCCTGCGCGCGGGAGTTCTTCCCCGGTCAGCAGGAACGGGGTGAGCGCCGAGGTCATGAACGCGAGGCTCGCGTTGAGCATCGACACGTCGATGTACGAGCCGCCTTCGCCACGCTCGCGCCGCAGCAGAGCCGAGAGGATCGCGATCGCTGCCGTCTGGCCGGTCAGCGTATCGACGATCGGAAAGCCCACGCGCACCGGCGGATCCGCCTCGGCTCCGCCGAGCATCATCATGCCGCTGGTGGCCTGGACGATATTGTCGATCGCCGGCCAATCGCGGCAGGGACCGTCCTGGCCGTAGCCGGAGACCGAGCAGAACACGATGTCGGGATTGAACGCCCGCACGTCGTCGTAGCTGAACCCCAGCCGCGCGATCACGCCCGGGCGGAAGTTCTCGATCAGCACGTCGCAACGTTCGACGATGGCGCGGGCGATGCGCACGTCCTCCGGGTTCTTGAGGTCGAGCGCGATCGACTTCTTGCCCGCGTTCGCGGCGACGAACGCCGGGCTCATTCCGTCGAACCTGCGGTCGCCGCGATAGGCCCGGAATGCGTCGCCCGTCGGCGGCTCGATCTTGATCACTTCTGCGCCGAGCATGCACAGCAGGTGCGTCGCGTAAGGGCCGGCCATTACGTGGCTGAAATCGGCGACGCGGTATCCCTCTAGAGGCTTGGTCATGGATTCTCCGGGAAAGTCTTGCGCGGGACGGTTTCGTCCTGTGTCGCGGGGCAGCGGCCATCGCACTCGGCGAACCAACGGATGGGCTGGAGCAACGGCCTCACGCGGCCCCCCCGCACGCGACCCGATCGCGCGCCCGAACGCTGGCCCGCGCCAGGCGGAAGGTTGCCATGCCGTCGATGCCAAAGCGTTCGAGGGCGCGGGCGTTGACCTGCGCGTCCTCGAGGTAGAGCCGGTCGAACCGCTCCTGCTCGGCCTGGGAGACGCGCGTGAAGCGGATGTTGCGTGCGCGCGCCTCGGCGAGCCCGCGCGCGGCGGCGGCACGGTTCTCCTCGGCGATCGCTGCCTCCCACACCGGGGTTGCCGCGTCGAGCACCGCGCGCTGCTGTGGGCTCAGCGCGTTCCACCGCCGGAGGCTCATCGCCCGCGCGGGATAGGCGCCGCGCGGAACGGCCAGCTCGGTGTAGTTCGAGGCGATCTCCGCGAAATGAAGCGCGGCGAAAGTATCGGGTGGGGCGATCACGCCGTCGATCACGCCTTTGGCCATTGCGGAGTAGACCTCGCCCATCGGCATGTTGACCGGGTCGGCACCGAGCCGTTCGAGCACACGCAGGAGCTCGGTCGGCGCGCGCAACCGCAACCCCTTGAGATCGTCGAGCGTGCGCACCGGCCGGTCGCGCGTCACGATGCCCGGCGTGAGCCCGCCCTGGACCGCGAGCACCTTGAGCCCGTGCAATTCCTCGGCGATCCGCGGCGTGTTGCGCTCGAGGCAGCGGTACAGCGCAACCTGCGATTCGATGCTGTCGGCGCCGCTGTAGAAGCCCGACTGGATGCGGATCAGGTGCGTGCCGCCGCGCACGTAGATCGGCGTCACCAGCCCGATGTCGGCGACGCCGTGGCGCAGCTCTTCCATCGACATCTCGGACGACAGCAGGCCGCCCGACCACACCGGGCGGATGCGCAGCGTCCCGCCGCTTTCGCGCTCGACGTAATCGATCCAGCGCAAGTCGGCGCGGCTGAACGGGTGGGTCGGACTGTAGGGGCTGGCATAGACCAGCTCGGTCACCCCCGGCGGAACCGGACGCGCGCAGGCGCAGAGCGCCAGGACGAGGAGGAGAGCGAGCGCTCTCATGCGAGCCCGCGCTGCTCGAGGAACCCTGCGACCAGGCCGACCATCCGGTCATGGTCCCAGTTGCGCGCGTCGACCATGTCGGCGTCGATCGACAGCACGGGCACGCCCGCGGCCTCGAGCGACAGCGCGGTCAGCTTGGTGCCCGACTGCGACAGCCGGTTGTCGGGCGGAAGCAGCAGCACTGCGGCGTCGATGCGGCAGCGCCGTGCCTCGCTGACCATCCACTCGTTCATCCATGGGGGCAGGTGGAGCACCTCGTTCATCGAGCAGATCCGGCTCGCCAGCGCCTCCATCAGGCCGCCGTTCAGCTCGCGGATGTACTGCGCGCCGGAGAACGGGAGGTACATCGACCAGGTGAACACCGCGCCGAGACGCTCCTCGAGCGCCTGGTAGAATCCGGGATCGTGCCACAGGCCCGCGCCGATCCACATCAACCGGATCCGCTCGTTGCTCGACGCGCCCTGGCCCCGCTCGATTCGCTCGAGCACCTCGTCGCGGAAGCGCCTGGCGTGCGCGACGGCCCAGTCGGACCCGCGATGCCACTGCGGGATCATCGTGTTGGGCATCTGCTCGGCGATCGAGACCGGGCAGGGCGAGGCTTGGCCGATCGCTTGCGCGGCTTCCCACAGGTAGCCCTCCTGCTCGTTGATCCGCTCCATCAGGTGCTGCAGCCGGGCCTCGTCGAAGGTCCGCCCGGTGCGCTGCTCGAGCAGGGCGATCAGGTCGCGCATCTCGGCGACGAGCAGCGCGATCCGGTCGGGGTCGTAGACGCTCTGCCAGTCGGACCGCGAGTGCCGGAACCATGACGGATCCTTCTCGCTCCAGGCCGGCGCTTCGAGCGGGAAGAACTCGCTGCCGAGCGCCTCGGCCCATTGTCCGAACACGTGCTGGATGCAGTCGCAGGTGAGCCGGGCGACGAGCACCAGCGGCTTCGGCAACCCGCCCCACGGCGCGGTCGCGGGATCGTTGGCAAGTGTGCAGGCCAGCCCGAGCGAGCAGTACTTGCAGCTGTTGGCGGGATAGCCGCGCGCCGCGAGCACCTCGAAGTACCGCCCCGAGAGCTGCTTGGCCGAGATGTAGGCCGACCACCACTGGTTGGTGATGATCGGGATATCCATCGCGTGGAAGATCTCATGCGGCGTGTCGGCCTGCACGATCGCGAACGGCTCGCCGTTGTCGATCACTCGCCGCCGCAGGTCGGCGACGTACTGCTTCTGGTACGCGGTCGCCTCGGCCGTGCTGGCCAGGGTCTTGCGGCTGCGCTGCCCGGTGGGAGCGACCGGGGGATCGCCGGGGGTCATGGTCACTGGAACACTCCTGCGTCTTCGAGCTCGGCGATGCGCTCGGGCGACAGGCCGCACAGCGTGCGAGCGATCTCGGTCGCGTGCTCGCCCATCCGTGGCGCGCGGAACGGCTCGAACGCGTCGCGCGAGAACCGGATCGGCGTGTCGATGTGGCCGAACGGCCCGAGCAGCGGGTGGTCGAGCGTCACCAGCGCGTTTCGCGCGGCGAGCTGCGGATCGCGTTCGAGCATGTCCTCGGCGTCCTGCACCACGCCGGCCGCGATTCCCGCCGCCTGCAGCTCGGCCACGGCTGCGTGGTCCTCGCGCCCGGCGCACCAGCCGGCCGGATCGCCGCCGGTGATCGCTTCGAGCCTCGTCCGGTCCGCCTCGTCGAACAGCGTGACCGCCACCCAGCGATCCTCGCCGGCGGCGGCGAAGAGGCCCTGCCAGTGCACGCGCGGATCGGCGTTGCCGAGGCGTTGCGGCCGCTCGCCGCGCATCGCCGCGGCCAGGAACTCGCGCATTTGCTGGACACAGATCTCGTACATCGACGCGTCGATGTGGCACCCGCGGCCGGTCTCGCGCCGGTGCTGCAAGGCGGCCGATACCTGCGCGACCATCACGAACGGCACGATCACGTCGCCATAGGGGACCGCGCCGGGAATGACCGGATCGCCGTCCGGATAGCCGGTCAGGACCGTGCGCCCCGACAGCGCGCCGCCGGTCCCGTCGACGCCCCACTCCTGCGCCAGCGGGCCGGTCTGGCCGAACACGCTGCCCGAGACCATGACGATGCCCGGGTTGCGCGCGGCGAGCGTGTCGTAGTCGAGCCCGAGCTTCTTCATCGTGCCGGGCGAGAAGTTCTCGACCACCACGTCGGCCCAGTCGATCAGCGGGTCGAGGATCTCGCGCGAGCGCGGGTCCTTCATGTTGAGCGACAGGCTGCGCTTCGACGTGTTCATGTGCGCGAACCACGGCTTGTCGTCGAAGTTGCCCGGCTGCGAGGCCGAGACCTGCACGTCGAGCCGCGCGAGGTCCGGGCGGGTGCGGCTCTCGACCTTGACGATCTCGGCACCGAGATCGCCCAACGTCTTGGTGCTGATCGAGCCGACCAGCGCCCAGGCGAAGTCGAGCACGCGCACGCCCGAGAGCGGCCCGGGTCGCGTTCCGGTGTGGACTGCAGGGGCGCTCGCCGGGGCACCCTCGCGCAGCACGGCAAACCGCTCGGGCAGCCCGTCGGGTGTCGCGAAGAAGCCGCGTGCGGCGAGGTGCGGATCGGCGAGCACGTCGGCGGGCTCGTTGACCACGCAGGCGTTGATGCCGCGGCGCAGGCCTTCGACGGCGATGTCCGCCTTGGTCCGCGTGGCGAAGAAGGCAGCGATTGCGCTTTCCCACTCCGCGCGGGTCTCGGCAGGCAATGTCGAGCGGTTGTAGGCCAGCCAGTCGGTGCCCTGCAGCGGATTGGGCAGGCCGGCATCGTCGATCCAGTCCGACAGCGCCTGGTTGGCCGGGGCACCGAGGCGGCCGGTCATCAGCGAATGGAAGCACCACCCGTCCGCCAGCTGCCAGATCGCCCGGACGGTCGCCTTGCCGTAAGCCAGCGCGCCGCCCGCCCGGTGGAGCTTGCGCCGATCGAACTGCCACACGAGGACCCCGTTGTAGTTCCGGCTCAGCGCGACCTGCTGGATCGACACGTCGACAGTCTGGCCCTTGCCGTGGGTGCCGCGCGCGAAGTGCGCCGCCATGGCTCCGGCTGCGGCGACCATGTCGGCATGGAAGGTGCAGGCATCGCCCGCTTCCTTGACCGGCGGCCGGCCAGGCTCGCCCGTGACCCGCAACGCGCCGCCCATCGCCGAGGCCACGAGCTCGCTTCCCCGCCAGACCCCCCGCGGCCCGCCCGAGCCGAACGGAGTCACGGACACGCGGATGCAGTCGTCCGGCAACGCCAGGTCGCTTGCCGGCTCCACTCGGCGATCGTCAATCACGAACGAGGCATTATCGACCGGCCCCCCGATCTCGGCCCCGAGAGAGGTGAGGAACCGGGCGAGGGGCCGGTCGGCCATTCCGCCCAGGGCGGCGACACGATGTCCGGCGAGTGGCTTCACGAACCAAGTCCTTCGAGAAATGTGCGGATTTCTTCAGGCGCGCCATCGGCTGCGGTTTCGTCGCGGCGCGTCATCACGAGTACCGGCACCGCGAGTGCCGCGAGCGCATCGCGGACGTGCGGGAGCTGCCAGACGCGGGCTTCGTCTTCCTCGCTGTACCAGAGCACGGCTGCCGAAGCGCCGGCCGCGCGAGCCCGTGCGGCGGTCTCTTCGCCCGGGTCGACAAAGCCGCGCCGATCGTCGCTGCGCGCGAAGACCTGTCGGCCGATCATCGCCGCCGGGTCGCCGCTGGCCTCCTCGACCCGCGGCCCCGGGTCGGACCAGGCCTCGGCAAGCGTCGGGCCAACCGCCGTGAAGCCGGCGCCCGCGACCGCATCGTGCAGCAGCCGCTGCGGCGGAGGGGTGCCGGCGATCAGGCACGCGGCGCCCGGCGTCAGTGGCGCGCCGGCCGCCGCCCGCCGTGCATTGAGCTTGCCGATCGCCGCCTCAAGCGCGGCATCGTCGAGCTCGAGCAGCGCGGCCAGGCGCCGCACCGCCGCGATCGTGTGCGCCTCGCTCGTCGCGCGCGGAATCTTGGCGACGTCGAAGATGATCGGCCGCGGACCGCCGATGAGACCGCGGCGCTGCAGCTCGCAGAGGTAGTAGTAGACGCGCTGCACGGCATCGTCGCCGCGGCTGAACACGACCGTGTCGAGCTCGTCGAACCGGCCGATCGCCCATTCCTCGACGATCGAGCGCGACCACGCCGGGAACTTGTCCTCCAGCCAGCGATCGGCCCGCGGCGTCGGCTGGCCGAGCAGCCACGGCAGCTGCCCCGCATGGCGGCCGGTGGCTTCGAGCACGTCGTGGGGCAGGCAGGGCCCGAGGCTGGCGATCATCATCAATGTCCGAGCAGGTCCGGCAGCCACAGGACGAGCGCCGGGAACAGGAGAAGCAGCAGCAGGTGGACGAAGTCGCTGGCGAGGAACGGCAGCACGCCCTTGAAGATCCGCTGGATCGAAACGTCCTTCGCCACGCCCTGGATCACGTAGAGGTTCATCCCCAGCGGCGGATGGACGAAGCCGATCTCCATCGCCCGCGTGATGAAGATGCCGAACCAGATCGCGGTCATCCCCGCCTCGGTTACGATCGGCAGCAGGATCGGCGTCGTCAGCAGCATCAGCGCGAGCCCGTCGAGCACCGAGCCGAGCACGAGCAGGAACAGCGCGATCAGCAGCAGCGTGCCGAAGGGGCCGAGGCCGAGACCCTGCACCGTGTCGCCGACCGCGCCCGCGAGCCCGGTCACGGTCACGAACACCGAGAAGATCAGCGCGCCGATGATCACCAGCAGGATCAGCCCGCTCGTCTCGAGCGTGCGCTCGAACGCCTCGCGCAGCATCGCGCGGCCGAGCCGGCGGCGAAGCGCCGCGATCGCCACCGCTCCGGCCGCGCCGACCGCCGCCGCTTCCGACGGACTGATCCAGCCCATGGCGATCCCGCCGATGACCAGCGCGATCAGCACGAGCATGTCCCAGATGCGGGCGAGCGCGGCGAAGCGCTCGCGCCAGCCGGCGCGCTCGCTCGTCGGACCGAGCTCGGGCCGCCAGCGAATCAGCAGCCAGATCACCACGAGGTAGAACAGCGTCTGGGTCAGCCCCGGGACGATCGCCGCCGTGAACAGCGTGCCGATCGATTGCTCGGCGATGATGCCGTAGACGATCAGCGCCCCCGACGGCGGAATCATCTGCCCGAGCGTGCCCCCCGCGGCGACCGACCCGGTCGCCAGCGTGTCGGCGTAGCCGCGCCGGCGCATCTCGGGCAGCGCGACCATGCCGACCGTCGCGGCCGTCGCCAGGCTCGAGCCGTTGATCGAGCCGAACCCCGCGCAGCCGCCGATCGCCGCATAGGCGAGTCCGCCGCGGCGGTGGCCGACGAACTTCGCGGCGGCGTCGAACAGGTCGCGGCTGGCGTCGGTGGCGAAGAACATCTGCGCCATCAGCAGGAACAGCGGCAGCGTGCCGAGCTCGTAGCGGGTCAGCGTCTCGATCACGACGACCCCGCCCTTGATCACGGCGGCCTCGGGCCCGATCGTGATCGCCAGGCCGACCACGCCGACCAGCCCGAGCGCCACGCCGATGCGCACGCCCGCGAGCAGTAGGGCGAAGAGCACCAAGACGCCGACGAGGCCGGTTGCCGGGTCGGCCGTCATGGCTTGGCCTTCCCGAAAAGGCCGCGCAGCGCGAGCACGAGCACCGTTGCCAGCGCGAAGTTGGCGAACAGCCGCAACCAGCGCCACGGCACGCCCGCGATCTCGCTGACTTCGTGGCTGTTCCACAGGTCCAGCGCGAGCCAGCCCGATCCGACCAGCAGCGCCGCGATGAACAGCGCGGTGAGCAGCTCGGATCCGCGCTCGAACCATTCGCGCGACGCGCCCAGCCGGTTGATGACCAATCGCACGCGCGCGTGGTTGTTCGCCGCGGTCGCCGCGATCAGCGCCAGCGAGCCGGCGATGAGCACGGCCGCCTGGATCAGCTCGATCGCGCCATGGAGCGCGAACCCGGCCTGCCGGCCGATGACCACCAGCGTGTCGAGCGCGGTCGCCGCGAGCAGCGCCACCCCGCCGGTCCAGATCATCAGGCTGCGCAGCACGCTCATGCTCCCGCCGAGATCCACCCGCCGGCATCGACGGAGATGGCCGGCAGGCCGGCGTCGCGGGTGATCCGCTCGAGATAGCGGAAGATCGCGTCGCCACGCGCAGCGTCGGCCAGCACCGGACGGCCGGGCGCCTCGACATGGACCGGGATCACGCCCGCGCGAAACCCGCCATCCGCTTGCCAGGCGATCCTGCCGAGCATGGCGTTGACGGCTTCGGGGTGGAACGGCGCGAGGTGATAGGCCGGCTCGGGCTCGAACCCGAACAGCTGCTTGCGCCGCTCGGCCCAGGCGGCGCGCGCCGGGTGGTCCTGCGATGGCGCCAGCGCGGTCGTGACCACGCAGCCGTTGCCGAGCCCGTGGAAGATCGGCCGGTCTCGGTAGAGCTCGATGCCTTTGACGATGTGCGCATGATGCCCGAGGACGGCGTCGGCCCCCGCGTGGATCGCGGCCTGCGCCAGCGGGCGTTCGTACGGCGCCAGGCGCGCGGGGGTGTGCACGAGGCCCTTGTGGAGCGCGACGAGCACGCAGTCGGCCTGCCGGCGAGCGGCCTCGACGTCGGACCGCAGCGTCTCGAGCGCGTCTTCGCTGACGTGCTCGAGCGGGGCGGCGGGCGCGATCGCGGAGCCGTCGGCCGTGTCGATGCGCAAGTATGCCGCGCCCGGCCGATGCTCGCCGGCCCAGCCGGCCTCCGGCCCGACGCAGTTGTAGCTGAGCAGCGCCAGCCGGCGCGTTCCCAGCGTGACGAACGCCGGCTCGCGCGCCGAAGCGAGGTCCGCTCCGGCGCCAGCATGCGCCACGCCGAGGGCGTCGAGCCCGGCGATCGTATCCTCGATCCCTTCGGGACCGCGGTCGGCGATGTGGTTGCCGGCCAGGCTGAGCAGCGCGAACCCAGCTTCGGCCAGCGCCGGAAGATTCTCGGGCGGCGCGCCCGGCGCGGGCACGTCTCCTTCGAGCTCGTGCCCGCGGCGCGTGTGCGGCACCTCGAGGTGTCCGATGGCGAGGTCCGCCCGGCGCAGCGCCGGTGCTATGCCCGACAGCCAGTGGCCGGCATCCGGCGCATCGAGCACCAGATCACCGGTCACCACGATGTCGAGAACCCCGGCGCGACCCATGGAGCCTCAGAACTTGACCCGCATGCTGGCCGCGAAGACCCGCCCGAGCGGGCTCGCCGCAGTGGCGTCGTAGCCGCCGCTGCCGTTGCCGCTCGGCGCGATGTTCACGTAGGGCGGCCCCTGGTCGAAGATGTTGCGCACTTCCCCTCCGAGCGTGATCCGGCTGCCGAACGGGCTCCACGTGCCATCCTGGCCAAAGGTGTACGAGATGAACAGGTCCACCGGCGTGAAGCTGTCGACCGGCTCGTTCGGCACGATCGCGTCGTTGGTGTAGCCGCCGACATGGGTCGCGAGGATCCGTGAGGTGAACGGCCCGTGGATCCAGGTCACGCTCGCGCGCGCCTTGAACTTGAGCGGGCGGAAAATGAGGTTGCGCTGGTCGAGCAACGGCGCGGTCGGCGTGATAGCGACCTCGTAGTTGGTCAGATAGGTCCCGCCGGCGTTGAACAGCAGCTGGTCGCTGCCGATCGGCAGCTGGTAGTCGACCGTGAAGTCGATCCCGCTCGTCTTCGAAACCCCGAGGTTCTGGCTGCGGCCGTCGACGAACAGCTGGATCGGCTGCGCCGGCACGCCCACGAAGGTGACACCCGCGGCGACCAGCTCCGCCACCCGTGCCGCGGCCTCCGCACCGCGCAGGATGATCCCTGTCCCCTCGTAGGCCGCCTCCTGGTTGAGGATCGCGAGGTTCGACAGGTTGGCGATGACCTGGTTCTCGTAGTTGACGTCCCAGTAGGTGAGCCCGATCCTGAGGTCGGCGATCGGCTCGACGTCCGCGCCGATCGACCAGGTCGTCGCCGTCTCAGGCTTCAGATCGAGATTCTGCCCGGACAGCGCCACGCCCTGGATCGGCGCGCTACCCGACGGGTTCTGGTAGTTCTGCACGAACAGGTTGTTCGAGTTGCCGTAGATCTCGGGAATGGTCGGCGCCCGGAAGCTCGTGCCGTAGCTGCCGCGCAAGCGGACGCCTTCGATGGGCGACCAGTTCACGCCGAACTTGGGGTTCGTGGTGTTGCCGACGTCGCTGTAGTCGTCGTGCCGGATCGAGGCGTTGATCTCGAGCTCCTGCAGGCCGGGGACCGCGTTCGCAGAGCTGAACAGCGGAACCAGCAGCTCGGCATAGACCGAATCGACCGTGCGGCCGAAGCTGCGGAAGGTGATCGGCGTGGTCGGTCCGCCACGCGCCGAGCCGAGATCGACGTCGAACTCCTGCCGCTCGTAGCCGACCGCGAGCTTCACCGCGCCGGCCGGCAGGTCGATCAGCTTGCCGTTGGCGCGCGCCTCGTAGGCGGTCAGCTTGCCGTCGGTGGGCGCGAGGAAGATCTGGTTGGCGATCGTGTTGAGCACCGATTGCGAAGTGCGGCCGAGACCATAGGGGTCAAACGCGGTCGCCGGATCCGAGCTGGCGAGCGCCGCCGCGAGCCCGGCGTTGTTGAGGCCGGTGTAGGCGCCCGAGAAGTCGTGCGTCTCGCCATGCGTGACGAGCGCCTCGAGCTCCCAGTCGTACGGCAGGGTCACGCGCACGCCCGGCGTGACCTGCCAGCTCTCGGCGAAGCCTTCGGTGTCGCCCGGCGGCACGTCGTCGCGGAAGCTGTAGTCGATCTGGTAGCTCGCCCCGGCAAATCCCGTGGGCCGCACGAAGAACGCGTTGCTCGAAGGCACCGTCAGCGTGGTCGCCGGGTAGGCTCCGCGCCGATAGAAGTCGCGCTTCGAGTAGAACCCGTCGGCGAAGAAGGTCAGCCACTCGGTCGCGTCGAACGTGCCGGTGCCGTTGACCGAGTTGTAGGTCTGCTCGGGAAACAGGTCCTGCCCGGTCAGGTCGTTGCAGCGGTTCACCGTGCCGGCGACGAGGCTGCCGGCGGTTGCCTGGGTCACTCCGCCGGCGGGGATCGCATACGTCGTGCCGCCCGCGCGGATCGTACCCGGCGAGCAGCGCGTCGGGCGGTAGTCGCGCCCGCCGAACGGCCGCTGGTCGCTGACGAAGAAGTCGCGGTCGTCGCCGCTGAGGTTGGACCGCTCGACGTGCTCGAAGGCCAGCATGACCTGGCCGCGGTCGAACACTTTGCCGACCGCCGCGCCGAGCGCGAGTTCGTTGAAGCTGTCCTCGCCGGCCGCGCCTGCACGAATGAACGCTTCGACCCCGTCGAGGTTGCGCCGCGGCACGAGGTTGACCACGCCGGCGATGGCATCGGAGCCATAGACCGCCGAGGCGCCGTCGGCGACGACCTCGACCCGTTCGAGGCCGAGCGTCGGGATCACCGACGGATCGGTCGAGCGGCTGTTGTTGACCACGCGGTGCCCGTCGATCAGCACCAGCGTCGCATAAGGCCCGATGCCGCGCAGGTTGACCGTGTTGCCGTAGACGATGTTGCCCGAGCCGCCCGACTGGGCGCGCGAGTTCTCCGACACGCCGAGGTCGAAGTTCTGCGGGATCTCCTTGATCAGGCGGTCGGTGGTGACGGCTGCCGAGGTGTCGATCGCCTCGCGGCCGATCGTCAGCAGCGCCGAGCCGACGGGCGGCTCGCCGCGCAGCCGGCTGCCCGTGACGATGATATCCTCGCCTTCGCTCTCGTCCGCCTGCGCGGCCTGAGCCGGCGCGCCTTGCGCGTGCGCCGCGCCCGTCAGGCCCACCGCCAGCGCCGAAGCGCTCGCCAGGCACAGGAAACGATGACCAATCCTCGGTTCACCGATCATGTCACTTCTCCCTTTCGCAGCCCGTTCGTTCGTCGGGCCGTCGGTTTTTCCGTCACCGTGCGAGCGGCAACTCGATGCGCGATGCGTCGAGGCCGCCGCGGAGCAGCCCGATCTCGGGCGGCGGCGTCAGCTTGATGTCCTGCAGGTTGCGCTGCCGCGGATCGGCACCCGCGATCGTCAGGCGCAGGCGTGCACCGGCGGGGACCACGCGCGACAGCGGGGTCATGGCGATCGAAAGCTGCGCGGTTTCGCCGGGTTGCAGGCCCACGGCATCGGCCTCGCGGCCGGAATGCCAGGGCGTGCCGAGCGTTTCATAGGGCGCCTGCGAAAGCTTGCGGTGCGAGAGCTTGAGCCGGCCGAACGAGATCACCTGCGCCTGGCCGTCCGCCGGGATCAGGTCGAGGTACACGAACACGTCGGCCTCGGGGTGCGTCGAGGTCACGTTCAGGTGGCTGACCGGAAACCCGATCAGCGTCAGCGGCGCCGCGAGCGGTGCGCTCGTGTAGCTGAGCCCATGCGCGTCCATCGGCCCCGGCCAGAACGCGAAGTAGTCTGCCGGCGGGAGATCGTAGTCGACCGCGAGGCGGTCGCTGCCCGGATCGCCCGGAGCCGCAGAGAGGCTGCCGGGTCGTCCCGCGGCCACGGCCGGACCCGTAAGGAACCACGGCAGCGGGCGGGATTCGACCCCCGGAAGCTCGCTCGAGTGGACGTAGCGTCCCGAGCCGTCGAGCCCCTCGACGAAGTAGGTGGCCCGCGGCTCGCGCTCGATGCCGTTGTCGACCCCCTTCAGGTAATGGTCGAAGTAGCGGACCACCTCGTGCGGAAGGTCGAACCCCGGCGGCGGGACGCAGTGGTCGCCCGGTCCGGCGAGGAACTTGCCCCCGAGGCTTGCCGCTCCGAGGATGACCTGGCCGGTCGGTTCGTCGTGCCAGTTGCCCCAGAAGTAGGTCGCAATGCCGGCATCGCGGATCGCGCTGACGTAGCGGTACACCGCGACCTCGTCCCAGAAGGCGTTGCCGGTGAGCGGAGAGACGCTGTCGCGGTACGGCATGCCGTACCACAGCGGACCCATCGGGGTGTTCGCGGCATGCTCGGCGACCGCCGCGCGCAGGAGCCTGCCATCGCGATCCTCGTCGACGGGCACGCTCGCGAGATCGACCTCGGGCGGCTCGTCGGGCCGCGTGTTGAACTGCGCGGTGATCCCGCCGTTGCGGACGAACGCGTACTTGTCGAGGTCCGACGCGCCGATGAAGACGGCCTTGAGCGAGGGCGGGGCGGTGCTCGCGGTGTGGAAGGTGGTCCCGCCGAGGTACGAGCAGCCGATCATGCCCACCTTGCCGTTCGCGTAAGGCTGGTGGGCCAGCCATTCGACGAGGTCATATCCGTCGCGCGCCTCGGTCCGATCCTGGAACCCGCGGCGGTGGCCGAACGAGGCGCCCTTTCCGCGGATGTCCGCCACTGCGACCACGTAACCCGCCGCGAGCAGCGTGCGGAGCGCCAGCCGATCGTCGAGCGCCGTCTCGATCGCCTTGCCCTGGTCGTCGCGGTAGCGCGCGCGATAAGGGGTGAACGCGAAGACGACCGGAAGCGGCTGCTCGACCGCGCGCCCGTTGGCCGCCGGCCGATAGATGTTGACCGCGAGGCGCGTCCCGTCGCGCACCGCGACATAGCGCGATTCCCGCTCGAAGCCGGGCTGCGCCGCGTCCTGCGCCGCCGCAGGCGCGGCGCCGTGCATCACGATCGCAACGAGGGCAGCAATTCTTGCCAGCAACCCGTCTCTCCCCTTCCGATCCTGATCTTGGTTGGGAAAGCGCGCCGGGATCAAACGAAAAATCACTAACGATTTTGTTGACAATCCTCTCCGCCGGGCCGTAACACGCGTGCGTGTTTCAAGAGGAAGCCCCCGCGCCGAAGCATGGCGAGCGCAGCGGTCCGCCGACGAGCGGCGAGGTCGCCGACTGGATCCGCGACCGGATCAAGCGCGGACAGTTCTCGCCCGAGCAGCGGCTCGTCGAGGTCGACATCATCCGCAAGACCGGATGCAGCCGCCTCAAGGTGCGCGAGGCGTTCCAGCGCCTCGCTGCGGAAGGCCTGGTCGAGATCGAGCCGTTCAAGGGCGCGTCGGTCCGCAGCACGAGCCTCGAGGAGGTGCGCCAGATCTATCGCGCGCGCGCCGCCCTCGAGGGTGTCAGCGCCGCCGACTTCACGCGGTTCGCCAGCGACGCGCAGCGCGCGCGGCTCGAGGAGCTGCAGAAGGAACTGGAACTCTGCGTCGAGGAGCGCGCGCCCGAGCGCTTCGGACGCCTGAACGCCGAGTGGCACCAGCTGCTGGTCGACGGTTCGGGCAGCACGATCGTCGGCGAGCTGCTGCAGCGGCTGAACGTGCCGATCCACCGCCTGCTGTTCGACAGCTTCTACGATGCCGAGCGGCTGCGGACGGCCAACGACGACCACCGGCGCATTCTCGAGGCGATCCTCGCGGGCGATCCCGACGCCGCCGAAACCGCCATGCGCGCGCACGTCGAGGCCGGCTTCAGGATGCTCTCCGCAATCGAATCGATGTATCAGATCTGAGCTGCCCGGCCGCGAGCGTGCTCGGGCGCGCGAAGGAGTGGGCGGACTCTATCGACCGGGCTCGGGGCCCGTGGGCTGCATCGCGTAGCGCGTGTCGTCGAGCGCGAGATCGATCAGCGCGCGCATTGCCGCCTCGGCCGCGTCGGGGTCGCCGGCGGCGATCGCGTCGCTGACCTTGGCATGGTCGGGGACCGGATCGCGCGGCAGCGTCCGGGTGCGTTGCTTGAACTGGGTCGTCCAGTTGACCGCGGCGCCGATGCTGGCGCTGAGCGTGACGAGCGTGTCGTTCTTCGTCGCCTGCAGGATCGCGTCGTGAAACTCGCGGTCGCCGGTCCGCCCGGCCTCGGTCGCCAGGGTGTGACGGCGCATTTTCGCCAGAGCGGCGCGCATCGCCGCGACGTCCTCCTTGGTGCGCCGTTCGGCGGCGAGACGCGCCGCTGCCGGCTCGACGATCGCGCGCAGCTCGAACAGATTGCGGACGAAGCCCGGGTCGGGCTCGCCCGAGAACGCCCAGGCGAGAACCTCGGGATCGAGCAGGTTCCAGCGATTGCGCGGCTGCACGCGCGTGCCGGCCTTCGTGCGGCTCTCGACGAGACCTTTGCCCGTGAGCACCCGCACCGCCTCGCGGTAGGCGCTGCGCGAGACATCGAGCGCCTCGGCATTGGCGACCTCGCCGGTGAGCCGCTCGCCGGGCTTGATCGCGCCACTGACGATCGCCGTCCCGAGGTAGTGCGCGATCGCCCCGCGCAGCCGCCGGCCTGTGCTGCGCTCGGAGCGGCGCTCGCCTTCGGGCGGTCCGGTCTGCGGTTCCTTGGTATCCAAAGGCGGGCCCCCACGGTTAACGACTGCCTGATACGGTGTGGGTGCACTCTCCGGGGCAAATGGGCAAGATCGGCATTTGCCTTCGGTAATATGTCAGACTAATTCTCCCCAGCCATCTTGCTCCCCGGAAAGGTCAGAATGCTCAAGCTGCTTCAGCACCGCTCGGCCGAGGGGGTGCGACGTGTGATCGCGGCTCGCGACCGCGATGCCCATTTCGTCACCGGTTTCGCCGACGTGCGCAGCCTCGCCATCGCGGCGATCGAGCGTGGGGTCGGCCTAGAGGCGCTCGTGGAGACCGCGGGCCGCGACGGCGCGGTGGATCCGGCCGAGGAACTCGCTGCGGGGCGCCTTCTCGCGCCCATCGACCATCCCGACAGCGCACACCTGTTGCTGACGGGAACGGGCCTGACGCACCTCGGTTCGGCCGAGGGGCGCGACAAGATGCACCGCGCTGCGGCGGCCGGTGAAATGCTGACCGATTCCATGCGCATGTTCCTCGAAGGCCTCGAAAGCGGCAAACCCGCGCCGGGCGAGATCGGCGGGCAGCCGGAGTGGTTCTACAAGGGCGACGGCAGCCATCTCGCCGGGCCGGGCGAGGCGTTGACGATCCCGCACTTCGCGAACGATGGCGGCGAGGAACCCGAACTTGCCGGAATCTACCTGATCGGCCCCGACGGAGCACCCCGGCGGCTCGGGTTCTGCCTCGCCAACGAATTCAGCGACCACGTGACCGAACGGCACAACTACCTGTGGCTCGCGCACTCGAAGCTGCGGCAGGCGGCGCTCGGCGCCGAGCTTCTCGTCGGCGATTGTCCGCCCGATGTCCGCGGTGTCAGCCGCATTCGCCGCGGGGACGCGGTGATCTGGGAAAAGCCGTTCCTCTCGGGCGAGGCGAACATGGCGCACAGCATCGCCAACCTCGAGCACCATCACTTCAAGTACCCGCTGTTCCGCCGCCCGGGTGACATTCACGTTCACTTCTTCGGCACTGCCACGCTGTCGTTCGCCGACGGCGTCAGGACGCAGCCGGGTGACGAATTCGAGATCGAGGCGGCGCCGTTCGCGCTGCCGCTGCGCAATCCGCTGGCGCTTGGCGCGCGCGAGGACGTGACGGTTCGCGCCCTGTGACCGCAGGGCCGATCCGTGTCGCCGTTGTCGGTCTCGGCAAGATCGCGCGCGACCAGCACTTGCCGGCGCTGCAGGCGAACCCGGACTTCGCGCTCGCGGCCACCGTGTGCCCGTTCGGCGCCTCGGCGGCAGGCATTCCCGGCTTCGCGACGCTCGAGGACCTGCGGGCCGCCAACATCGCCGTCGATGCGGTCGCGATATGCACTCCGCCGCAGGTGCGGCGCCGAATGGCGACCGAGGCTCTCAAGCAAGGGCTCCACGTACTGCTCGAGAAGCCGCCCGCGGCGACCTTGTCGGAAGCGGCCGCGCTCGTCGAGCTGGCAAGCGGGGCCAGCCTGACGATCTTCGCCGCGTGGCACTCGCGCTTCGCCGCCGGTGTCGAACCGGCGCGGGAATGGCTGGCCGGGCGCGAGGTTCTCGGCGCCAGGATTACCTGGCGCGAGGACGTTCGGGTCTGGCATCCGGGCCAGGCGTGGATCTGGCAGCCGGGCGGGTTCGGGGTGTTCGATCCCGGGATCAACGCCCTCTCGATCGCCACGCGGATCCTGCCGAGCGGGATTTACCTGACCGACGCAGAGCTTGAGATTCCCGCCAACCGCGATGCGCCGATTGCCGCCCGGCTGACGATGCAAACCGCGGCCGGCGCCCCGATCGTGGCGGACTTCGACTTTCGCCAGACCGGGCCGCAAACCTGGGACATCGAAGTCGAGACCGACGCCGGCACGCTTGTCCTGTCACGCGGCGGGTCGGTCCTGACGCTGCCCGGGGAAACCCGGCACGCCGGCGACGCCGAGTACCCGGCGCTCTACGCCCGGTTCGCCGAGCTCATCCGCAGCGGATCGAGCGAGGTCGATACCGCGCCGCTGCGCCTCGTCGCCGACGCGTTCCTGCGGGGCCGGATGCTCCGCACGGACGCGTTCGACGAGTGAGCGGCGTTCGGCCGGGCTACTCCTCGATAGCCACCATCACGACCGACTTGGCTGGTAGCTGAAGCGTGACCGCGCCATTGGCGGCACGTCCCGAGATCGGCCGAGGGACCACGGTGTCCGGTGCCTCGAAGGTGTTGATCGCGTTGACCTTCGGCGCGGTCAGCACCGTTCCTGCTGCCGCGCGCGCGCGGACGCCGGGGATCGCCACGCGCACCTCTGCCGGTCGCTGCGGATCGACGTTGACCAGCGACAGCCACAGCTTGCCCTTGGTGTCACGCGCGGCAACCGCGTCGACCCGCGGCAGCACGATGTCGCCCTGGCGGTATTCGCCGGCATCGAAGCTCACCGGCACCAGCGTCGCGTCCTGGAACGGCAGGTACATCTGGTGGATGTAGTAGGTCGGCGTAAGCAGCATCTTGTCGCCGTCGGTCATGATCAGCGCCTGCAGCACGTTGACCATCTGCGCGATGTTGGCGCCGCGCACGCGGTCGGCGTGCCGCGCGAAGATATTGAAGTTGAGCGCGGCGATGATCGCGTCGCGCAACGAGTTCTGCTGCTGCAGGAAGCCTTCCTGCGTGCCGGGGAGCTTGGCGAGCCACACGCCCCATTCGTCGACCACGAGCGCGACCTTCTTCTCGGGATCGTACTTGTCCATGATCGCCGAGTGGGTCTTGATGTAGTCTTCCATCTTGAGCGTCGCCTGGGTCATCTCGGCGTACTCACGCTCGCCGAAGTTGACGCTGTCATAGGCCGCGGGCCACCGCACGACGGTATAGGAGTGGAGCGAGATGCCCTCGATATCCCAGCTCCAGTCCTTCCCCGCCCACGCCTTCATCACTGCCTCGGTGTAGGCGGGATCGCCGTCGCTCGGGCCGACCGCGATGCGCTTGACCATGTTCGGCGCGGCCTGCTGGTCCGGATGGAAGCTGCGCACGAAACGCGCGAAGGGCTTGAGCTGGTCGGTGTAGTGCTCGGGCCGCATGTTGCCGCCGCAGCCCCAGCTCTCGTTGCCGAGGCCGAGATACTTGAGCTTCCACGGCTCGCTGTGCCCGTTGGCCGCGCGTTCGCGGCCGCCGGTGGTGCGCTGGTCGGCGGTGATGTAGGCAATCCAGTCGGACGCCTCCTCGATCGTGCCCGAGCCGACATTGACCGAGACGTAGGCCTCGGACCCGATCTGTTCGACGAAGTCGAAGAATTCGTCCGTGCCGAACGCGTTGTTCTCGATCGCGCCGCCCCAGTTCCAGTTGATCGAGACGCCGCGCTGGGCCGGATCGCCCACGCCGTCGCGCCAGTGGTATTCGTCGGCGAAGCAGCCGCCGGGCCAGCGCACGTTGGGGACGCGGATCGCACGCAGCGCCGCGACCACGTCGCTGCGGATGCCGCGGACATTGGGAATCGGCGAATCCTTGCCGACCCAGACGCCGCCGTAGATGCCGGTGCCGAGGTGCTCGGCGAATTGCCCGAAGATGTCGCGGTTGATCGTCGCGCCGGGGTGCGCGGCGTCGACCGTCACCGTCGTCGGCTCACCCGAACCCTGCGCCGCGGCCGGAGCGGCCACCACCGCCAGGGCGAGCATCGCGCCGGCGGGAAACCTGGATTTCATACGTATCTCCTTGGTGGCCTGTCGGCCGGGTGCCTCACTTCGCAGGGGCGGGGGAGGTGGACAGGCGATAGATCATCACGTGATGGTACGGCTTCCCGGGCTCGACCCGTGCCGAGGCGAAGCTCGGCTCGTTGGGCGAATTGGGGAATTTCTGCGGCTCGAGCGCGATCCCGTCGCCCATGCGATAGATGCGCCCGCTGCGCCCCACGAGCGTGCCGTCGAGGAAGTTGCCGGTGTAGAACTGCACGCCGGGCTCGGTGCTCAGCACCTCGAGCACGCGACCCGAGACCGGGTCCTCGAGCCGCGCGGCAAGCTGCGGCTCGGCGGTCTGGCCCTTGTCGAGCACCAAGTTGTGATCGTAGCCGCGACCGATGACGATCTGCGGGTCGCGTCCGTCGCGCAGCCCGAGCGCGACCAGCCGCGGGGCGCGGAAATCGAACACGGTGCCGGCGACGGGCCTGAGCTCGCCGGTCGGGATCAGCGTCTGGTCCACCGGGGTGTAGGCCTTCGCGGGGATCGCCAGGGTGTGCCGCGAGGTGCCCTCAGGAGCGCCGTCGCCGGCCAGGTTGAACAGCGCGTGGTTGGTCATGTTGACGATCGTGGGCTTGTCCGAGGCCGCGTCGTACGTGATCGTCAGGTCTCCGCCCTCGTCGAGCGAATAGGTCACCCTGACCTCGAGCTTGCCGGGATATCCCTGGTCACCGTCGGCGCTCGTCAGCCCCATCACCACGCGCGCCGTCGGGCCGCTCGAGACCGACAGGATGCTCCAGGTGCGCTTGTCGAACCCTTGCGCGCCGCCGTGCAGCGAATTCTGCTTGTCGTTTTGCGCCAGCTGATAGGCGCGTCCATCGAGGGTGAAGCGCCCGTGGGCGATGCGGTTCGCATAGCGCCCGACGGTGACGCCGAAGTAGTTCGGCTTGGCCGCGTACTCGGCGGCCGTGTCGTAGCCGAGCGTAACCTCAGCCGGCACCCCGTTTCGATCGGGCGCGACCAGCGACTGCAGCGTCGCGCCGTAGGTAATTACGCGCGCCTGGATGCCGCGGGCATTCTTCAGCGTGACCGCTTCAACCGCGGTGCCGTCGGCTAGGCTTCCCGCCTGCTCGCGTACCGCGTCCGCCGCGGCTGCGGGCATGGCGACACCCAGCGCCACCGCCATCAAAAGGGCCCTCATGACCATCTCCCTACCGTTTTCTTCTTTGGATTGACGTTGTTAGCGCTAACTTATAGTCCGACAAAAAAGGGCAAGCAATATGCCGAAATGGAGGGTCTGAATGGCGCTGTCGCCGATGAGTGGAACCGTTCCGGCGGCGAGCGCGCCGCAGGGTGAGGCGCACCGGGCCGCGCTCGCCGTGCTGGCGAGCCTGTTCTTCATGTGGGGCTTCATCACGGTCATCAACAACACGCTGCTGCCGCACCTGCGCAGCGTGTTCGACCTCAACTACACCCAGACCACCCTGATCGAGAGCGTGTGGTTCATTGCTTACTTCGTCGCCTCGATCCCTTCGGCCAAGCTGATCGAGCGGGTCGGGTACAAGCGTTCGATCGTCATCGGACTGCTGGCGATGGCGGCCGGCGCGCTGATCATGGTGCCGGCGGCTAAGATCCCCTCGTACGAGGTGGTCTTGGTGGCGCTGTTCGTCGTCGCGAGCGGCATCACCCTGCTGCAGGTTGCCGCCAACCCTTACGTCGCGGTGGTCGGGCCTCCCGAAACCTCGTCCTCGCGGCTCAACTTCGTCCAGGCGTTCAACTCGCTCGGCACCACGCTCGCGCCGCTGTTCGGGGGCTACCTGATCCTCGGCCGCTCGAAGGGCGGCACCTCGGAGGCCGGCGTCACGCTGACCGCCGCCGAGCGTTATCTCGACGCCCAGTCGGTGATCCTGCCGTACCTGATCGTCGCGGTCGTGCTGGTCGTGCTGGCGGTGGTCATCGCGCGCTTCCCGCTGCCCGCCATGGGCCAGGCCACCCGCCGGGCGAGCCGCGAGGCGCGCAAGGGCCTGTCGCTGTGGAGCCACCGCAACCTCGTGTTCGGCGTGCCGGCGATCTTCATCTACCTGATCGCCGAGATCGGCGTCTCGAACTTGTTCATCAACTTCATCAGCCAGCCGCATATCGGCAACGTGACCCACCAGCAGGCCTCGAACTACCTGTTCCTCTTGTGGGGTGGCATGATGGTCGGGCGGTTCCTCGGCAGCCTGCTGATGCAGAAGCTCGACGCCACGCGCGTGCTCGCAGCCTTCTCGATCGGCGCCTTCGTGGTGATGCTGGTCGCGACTTTCGCCCAGGGTCCGGTGGCGATGTGGGCGCTGATTTCGGTCGGCCTGTTCCACTCGATCATGTTCCCGACGATCTTCACGCTCGGGATCAAGGGCCTCGGCCCGCTGACCGAGGAAGGCTCGGGCCTGCTGATCATGGCCATCGCCGGCGGTGCGCTTGTGGTGGTGCAGGGCTGGCTGGCCGACCGCTACGGCCTGCAGCTGTCGTTCCTGCTGACCGCGGCCTGCGAGCTCTACGTGCTGTTCTATGCGCTGTGGGGCGCCAAGCCCACGGGCGAGCAGCTCGAAGTCGCGCTGACCGACTGACTCCGCAACCGTGACGTGGCTGGAGCGGTTGCGGATCGACCGGCGCGGCCTGCTCGCAGGGGCCGCCGCGCTGGTTCCCGCGGCTAGCGTAAGGGCATCGACGCAAAGCCAACCCTCCGACCACACGCTCTGGTACCGCGCGCCGGCCGGGCAGTGGGTGGAGGCGCTGCCGGTCGGCAACGGCCGCATCGGCGCCATGGTCTTCGGCGGGATCGCGACCGAGCGGCTGCAGCTGAACGAGGACACATTGTGGTCCGGCGGGCCCTATGATCCGGTCAATCCCGATGCCGCGGCGAGCATGCCGCACTTGCGCGAGCTGATCTTCGACCACCGCTACGCCGAAGCAGAGGCTTTCGCCAACGAGCGGGTGATGGCGCGGCCGCTTGCCCAGGCGGCCTACCAGACCGTCGGCAGCCTGCAGATCGCCATGCCCGCGATCGCCGGCGCGCGGGTCGAAGATTACCGGCGCGCGCTCGATCTCGATTCGGCCGTCGCCGTCACCGAATTCACAACGGCCGGGGTGCACTTCCGCCGCGAGGTGCTGGCTTCGGCAGTCGACCAGGTGATTGCGGTACGGCTTGGCGCCAGCCGGCGCGGTGCGCTCACCTGCGACCTGTCGTTCACCTGTCCGCTCAAGACCGGGCGGGCCACTGCCGAAGCGGATGACACGCTGGTGCTTTCGGGACGCAACGATCCGCACGAGGCGATTCCCGGTGCGTTGCGTTTCGAGGCACGGCTCAAGGCCATCGCGACCGGCGGGCGGGTGACCGGCCGCGGCGACACGATCGCGGTCGAGGAAGCCGACGAGCTGGTGCTGCTGATCGCGATGGCGACCAGCTACAGGCGCTTCGACGACGTCTCCGGACAGCCGGAGGAGCGCACGCGCGGCTGGATCGCCGCGGCGCAGGCCAGGGGCTTCGCGACGATCGCCGGCGCGGCGATCGCCGATCATCGCCGCCTCTACCGCCGGGTCGGCATCGACCTCGGCCGCACCGGCGCAGCCGACCTCCCGACCGACCTGCGCGTGCGGCAATCGGCAGTCGGAGACGACCCTGCGCTCGCGGCGCTCTACTTCCGCTATGGCCGCTACCTGCTGATCGCGTCGTCCCGGCCCGGAAGCCAGCCGGCCAACCTGCAGGGTATCTGGAACGAGCTGCCAGCCCCGCCGTGGGGCGGCAAGTACACGATCAACATCAACACCGAGATGAACTACTGGCCGGCGCAAGTGACCGCGCTACCCGAATGCGTCGAGCCGCTGGTTCGAATGGTGGAAGATCTCGCGGTCACGGGCGCGGCGACGGCGCGGCGGATGTACGGCGCGCGCGGGTGGGTAGCGCATCACAACACCGATCTCTGGCGCGCCACGGCGCCGATCGACGGCGCGTTCTGGGGCTTGTGGCCGACCGGCGGCGCCTGGCTCTGCCTGCACCTGTGGGAGCACTACGAGTACAGTCTCGACCGCACGTTTCTCGAGCGCGTCTATCCGGTGCTCCACGGTGCGGCGCTGTTCTTCCTCGACACGTTGCAGGTCGATCCCGAGACTGGCTGTCTGGTCACGAACCCGTCGCTCTCGCCCGAACTCGCGCACGGCCACGGCTCCTCGCTGATCCATGGTCCGACCATGGACATGCAGATCCTGCGCGACCTGTTCGACTGCGTGGCCGAGGCCGCCGGTATTCTCGGCCGCGAGGAGCCGGCCATTGTCGCGATGCGCGATGCCCGCCGCCGGCTCCTCCCGATGGGAATCGGCAAGCAGGGCCAGCTGCGCGAATGGCCTTACGACTGGGATGGCGACGCCGTGGAGCAGAACCATCGGCACGTGTCGCATCTATATGGCCTGTATCCGAGCCGCCAGATCGACCTCGACGAGACACCCGACCTTGCCGCGGCCGCGCGCCGCTCGCTCGAGCTGCGCGGCGACGAGGCGACCGGATGGGCGACCGCGTGGCGTATCAACCTCTGGGCGCGGCTGCGCGACGGCAATCGCGCGCACCGCATCCTCCGGTTCCTGCTCGGTCCCGAGCGCACGTATCCGAACCTGTTCGACGCGCACCCCCCGTTCCAGATCGACGGCAACTTCGGGGGAACGGCCGGCATCGTTGAAATGCTCGTGCAGCAACGACGCGACACGATCGACCTGCTGCCGGCCTTGCCCGACGCCTGGCCGGGCGGGTCGATCACCGGGCTTCGCCTGCGTGGCGGGGTCGGCCTCGATCTGAGCTGGCGCAATGGCCGGCTCGAGGTCGCGCGGCTGCGGGCGACCCAATCTTGCCGCCGTGTGCTGCGATGCGCGGGCGGGGTGGCCGATGTCCGGATCGATGCCAATCGAACGCTGAGCCTCGGCCCGGAACACTTCCGCAGCGAGCCTGCACGGTGACGGCGAGCGGCGCCGCGACCGCACCCTCGCAAAACGAATTGACCCGATAATTTGTCGGACTAATAATCGCGACAGGTTGTGGGGATGAGCGATGGCGAGACTATGGTGGGGTACGGCGATCCAGGCTCTCGTCCTGGCGATGGCCGGCGCGGCTCCCATCGCTGCGCAGACCCCGCCTGCAACCGGGGCTAATCCGATCATCCGCGACAAGTTCACCGCCGATCCGGCGCCGCTCGTCGTCGGCGATCGCCTGTACCTCTTCACCGGGCACGACGAGGCGCAGCGCGATGAGATGTTCAACATGCGCGAGTGGCTCGCCTACTCGACGACCGACATGCGCACCTGGGTCGACCATGGACCGATCATGCGCGTGGCAGACTTCCAGTGGGCCAAGCAGGACGCATGGGCCTCGCAGATGATCGAGAAGAACGGCCGGTTCTGGTTCTATGCGGCGGTCGAGCACGACGACACGCATCCGGGCAAGGCCGTCGCCGTCGCGGTGGGTGACAGCCCGACCGGTCCCTTCGTCGATGCCAAGGGCTCGGCGCTGATCACCAACGAGATGACGCCCAAGGGCACGCACAGCTGGGAAGACATCGATCCCACCGTGTTCACCGACGAGGACGGAACCACCTGGATCGCGTGGGGCAACCGCCAGTGCTACATCGCCCGGCTCAAGCCCAACATGATCGAGATCGACGGGCCGATCACCGAGATCACCCCGCCGCACTTCGAGGAAGGGCCGTGGCTGCACAAGCGCGGCGACCTCTATTACCTGACTTACGCCTCGCTCGACCGCTCGACGCATCGCGACGAGAAGGTGTCGTACGCGACGGCGTCTTCGATCCAGGGCCCCTGGACGTATCGCGGCGAGCTTACCGGATCGGGCAAGTACAGCTTCACGATCCATCCCGGCATCGTGCAGTTCAAGGGCGAGTGGTACCTCTTCCTGCACAACGCCACGCTGACGATCGGCGACCTCAACGGCGCCATTGGCCGCCGGGCGGTTACCGTCGAGCACCTGCAATACAACGCTGACGGGACGATGAAGCCGGTGGTCCAGACCGACGCCGGCGTGACCGCGCCGCCGCAGTGAAGCCGATTCCGCAAGAGGGGGGACCGCGATCATGACCTGGAAAATCGTTCGCCTAGCATCGGTTGCGCTGGCCGCGAGTTGCGTCCTTTCGCTGTCGGCGAGCGCGCAGGACGACACGATGATCCCAATCGCGACGCCGGCCCAAGCCGATGCGATCGTGCTCGGAACCGGCCCGTTGCCCGGCGCCACGGCACCCGAGGCCTGGCACCGCCAGTACGGCAGCGCGTTCGCCCGCAACGTCA
>CBHWED010000002.1:0-43113 GCA_966112795.1 uncultured bacterium | reverse complement strand
TAGCAACAGAAACCCCCACCCATTTCGCGCCGGACTGTTGTCGATGTGCGCCAAGAGCGCTGCGAGCTTCAACGCAGCCCCATTCCCGCCTTGATCGAGGGTAATGGCGGGTCCACGAAACGATAAGTCTCGGCCGGCTGCGACCGGATCGGGGTCGCAACGGGATCGCAGATGGACTTCAGCCGCCGTCATTTCATCGGCGCGGCGTTTGCCGCCGCCGCCGGACTCACCACCGCTTCGTGCGTGACCGCGCCGCGCAAGGTCGCGGCGCCCGCACCGGTGCCCGTGCCTCCGGCCGCCGCGCCGCCGCCGGTGCAAGCCGAGGCCGCGCCGGCGCCGGTCCGCGCCGAGCTGCCGCCGCTGATCGCCGAGGCGCTGGCCGCGCTCGACACGCATGCGTGGCGCGTTCCCAACCGCGACCGCATCGGCGTGGTCGACTTCACGTTGCCGTCGAGCACGCCGCGCCTCCACCTCGTCGACGTCGCCAGCGGGGAGATCCAGCGCAGCTGGCTCGTCGCCCACGGCAGCGGCTCTGACCCGGGCGCGACCGGCATGCTGCACCGCTTCTCGAACGAGCCGGGCTCGAACGCCTCCTCGCGCGGCGCCTACCTCACTGCCAACGCATACGTCGGCAAGCACGGCCGCTCGCAGCGGCTGATCGGGCTCGACCCGACGAACGACCTCGCGCTCGACCGGGCGATCGTGATCCACGGCGCCGACTACGTCGATCCGGCGATGATCGCATCGCGCGGGCGCATCGGACGCAGCCAGGGCTGCTTCGCGGTCGAGCCCGGCGAGGTGTCGACGGTGATGGAGCTGCTCGGCGAAGGGCGGATGATCTACGCCGGCAAGCTGGCCTAGTTCGGCGCCGGCCCGGCCGCTTCGGCGCGCAGCTTCTCGGCGCGCTCGTACTTGAGGCAATCGAGGATCTTGGCGCCGGCCATGAACACCGCGGCGGTGCAGGCGACGAACAGCAGCTTGCCGCCCCAGCCGGGGAACTGCGTCAGGTAGTGGGACCCGCGCTCGGTGGCACCGAGGCCGAGGGCGTAGATGATCAAGAACGCCTCGAGGCGAGTCTTGATCACGAACAGCCTGGCAATTCTCTGCACGCCCGCCTCCAACGGTTAACCGCTGACCGAGCAATGATCATGCCAGCGGCTTAGTTCCAGCGGAAAGCGTGGTTAACCGGCGGCCCGGTGTAAACCGTCCCGACAGGGTACAGTTTAGACGAGCGCGCCGAGATCGAGCGCCTCGAGCAGCGCCGTGCGTGCGGCGATGACGGTCCGGGCGAGGGCCTCGCTGCCGAGGTCCGCGGGATCGATCTGCTCGGGCCAGTGCCGGGTGATGACCGCTTCGAGCAACGCGGCCTTGCGCTCGTCGAGCAGGAAGCGCGGATCGACCGTCGCCGGGTCGGCGACGACCCGCAGCCGCAGGCACGCCGGTCCGCCGCCGTTGGCCATCGACTGGCGCACGTCGACCGGGACCACCCGGCGGATCGGGCCGTTGCCGGCGATCATGCCGTCGAGGAAGGCGCGTACAGCCGCGCTGTCCCCGGCTTCGAGCGGGACGACCAAAGCCTGCTCGCCTTGGGGCAGGGTCACCAGCTGCGCGTTGAACAGGTACGAGCGCACCGCTTCGGCGAGGCTCACCGCGCTTTCGGGCACCACCACGATCTCGGCCTCGGGGAATGCGCTGCGGATCGCAGCGTAGGCCGCCTCGGGCTCGGCGAAGGCCTTTTCGTGGCAGAACAGCACCCGCTCGTTGGCCACCGCGACCACGTCGTTGTGGAACGCGCCCGCGGCGATCGCCTCGGGCGACTGCTCGAGGAACAGCACGCGCGCCGGGTCGAGCGCGTGACGCCGCGCGACGATCCGGCTCGCCTGCTCGTGCTGCCGTGCCGGGAAGCGCCCGCCGCTGCGGCCGTAGACGAAGATCTCGAGCCCCGCCTCGCCGTGCCGCTTGGTCAGCCGCATGTGGTTGGCGGCGCCTTCGTCGCCGAAGCACGGCGGCACCGGGTCGTGAACCGCGAAGTGGCGCTGGTCGCCGAACGCGAGCCGCAGCTGGCGCAGCGTGTCGGGCCATTCGTGCGACCGGTGCGGCATGGTCACGAGATTGGCGACGGTCAGGTGGCAGCGTCCGTCATCGGTGTCCGGGGCGGCGGAGACGGTCGCGGCATTGGCGGTCCACATCGACGAAGCCGACCACGCGCCGGCGATCAGCACCTCGTCGGTGCTCGCGTCCGCGGCGAGCGCGTCGAGCCATTCGGGGTTGGGGCGGGGCAGGGGAACGAAGAAACCCTGCGCGAGCCCGAGCGCGAGGTTGCCGCGCATCTTGGCGAGCCCCTGCAGCGCCGCGGCGCGCGGATACGACACGTCGCCCGCATGCGCGGTCGCGGCCAGGTTGCCGAGGCTGAGCCCGGCGTAGTTGTGGCTCGGGCCGACGATGCCGTCGAAGTTGATCTCGACGAGGGTCAACGCGCGACCGTCCAGACCTGGTCGCCGGGCCCGACGCCGAGAAGCCCGGCGGCAGCCGCGTCGATGACGACGCCGTCCTCGGCGGCTTCGCACAGGCCGTAGCAGCTGCGGAAGCCCGACAGCCGCCCGGTCGCGAGCAGGACCCGTTCGCCCATCGTCGAATCGGTCTGGATCACCGTGCTGCAGCGGGCCTCGCGGATGCTGCGGACCTGGTCGGTGCGCGCGGTCATCGTCGGGCCGCCGTCGAAGATGTCGACGTAGCCTTCGTGCGCGAAGCCTTCCTCCTCGAGCATGCGCATCGCCGCGCGGCCCGAGGGATGCGGCACACCGATCGCGCTCCTCGCGCTGTCGCTGAGCATCGCCACGTAGACCGGATGCTTGGGCATCAGGTCGGCGATGAACTGGTTGCCGTTGATCGCGTTGAAGTAGTCGGCTTCCTGGAAGGTCATGCCGAAGAACCGCCCGGCGACCCCGTCCCAGAACGGCGAACCGCCGCGCTCGTCGAGCACCCCGCGCAGCTCGGCGAGCACGCGGTCGGCGAAGCGCGGGCGATGCATGGCAATGAACAGGTAGCGGCTGCGCGCGAGCAGCAGCCCGAGCCCACCGGCGCGTTCGTTGGGGTGCAGGAACAGCCCGCCGACCTCGCTCGACCCTTCGAGATCGGTGCACAGGCACAGCATCTCGGCGCGCACCGTGCGTTGCAGCTCTTCCGAATGCTGGGTCAGCGTGTTGAGCCGATACGAATAGAACGGCCATTGCTGGCCGACCTGGGTCATCAGCTGGCAGGTGCCGCGGACCTCGCCGGTCTCGGGTTTCTCGAGCACCAGCACGAATTGCTCGTCGCCGAGCGTATCCTCGTCGCGAGCATAGGCGGCTTCGGCGCGCTCGAGCTTGCGGGCGAGCGCCTTGCGATCGGCAGGCAGGTTGGTGAAGCCTCCGCCGGTCAGCTTGGCCATCTCGTAGAGCGGCTCGAGATCGCGCGGATGTGCGGCGCGCAGGCGAAAGCTCATGAATGTCCCCCCAGGGCCAGGCGATGAAGCACGAGTGCCGACAGCGCCGCTCGCTCGCTGAGCGAGGAGGCGATCAGGTACTCGTCGGGCGAATGGATCGCGCCGCCGCGCACACCCATCGTGTCGACCACCGGCACCCCGCAGGCGGCGATGTTGTTGCCGTCGCAGACCCCGCCGCTGGCCTTCCAGCCGATCGCCTGGCCGAGGTCGGCGCCGGCCTGGCGCACGAGGTCGAACAGCCGTTGCGCGCCCGCATCGACCGGCTTGGGCGGGCGCGAGATGCCGCCGTGGACGTGCGTCGCGACCTCGTGATCGCTTTCGAGATTGCGCAACAAATGCCGGAATTGCGCCGAGAATTCGGCAGCCGCCTGCTCGGTCCTCGGGCGGATGTTGAAGCGCAGCACGGCACGGTCGGGGACGACGTTGTTGGCCGAGCCACCGTCGATCTTCGCCGGATTGACCGTGAGGTCGGCGGTTTCGAGGACCTTGAGCTCGAGCGCTAGCGCGGCGGCAGCGATGACGGCATTGCGTCCGTCCTGCGGGTTGCGCCCGGCGTGCGCCGAGCGGCCGGTGATCAGCACGCTGTAGTTGCCGCTGCCGCCGCGCGCGTGGGCGAGCGTGCCGTCGGGCAGCGCAGCCGGCTCGTAAGTCAGCGCCGCCGCCTTTCCTTGCGCCAGCTCGGCGATGAGCGCGGCCGAGGACAGCGAGCCGGTCTCCTCGTCCGAATTGATCATGACGTCGTAACCGACCGCAGCCGCGGCTTCGCTCGCCTCGAACGCCTGCAGCGCGGCGAGCATGACCGCGATGCCGCCTTTCATGTCCGCCGAACCGGCGGCGTTGAGCGTGTCGGCATCGAGCCAGCGGCCGTGCTGGAACGGATGCTCGGGCGGATAGACCGTGTCCATGTGCCCGGTGAGCAGGAATCGTCGCGCCGCGGCGGGCCGCACGCGCAGCACGAGGTGCCGGCCGTTGGCCTGATCGATCTCGTGCCCGCTCGCATCGAGCGCTGTCACCGGCGCCGGTTCGTGCAGCTCGACCTCGCCCGGCAGCGCCGCGAAGGCATCAGCGAGCTCGGCCGCCTGCTGCGCGAGGCCGGTGAGATTCGCGGTCCCGCTGTTGATCGCGCTCCACCGCTCGGTGCGCGCGAGCATCGCCGCCTGGTCGATCGGCGCGATCAGCTTGCGTTCGGCATCGGCTAGTTGTTTCATCTGCAACGAACGTACCCCCCGGCGCTCGCCTGTCAAACCGGTTGCGCGTTGTGCAGCAAGCGCGCTTAGGGGGAAAGCACGGAAAGAGGAGCGAGCCTTGGGCGAACGGGTCGGGAAGAGCGGGCTGCAGGTCGACGCGGCGCTGGCGCAGTTCATCGAGGACGAGGTGCTCGGCCCGCTCGGGCGCGAAGCGCCGGCGTTCTGGGCCGGATTCGCCGAGCTGCTCCGCCGGTTCTCCCCGCGCAACATCGCACTGCTCGACAAGCGCGACGAGCTTCAGGCGAGGATCGACCGCTGGCACGGCGAGCAGCGCGGCAAGCCGCACGACGCCGCGGCCTATCGCGCGTTCCTCGAGGAGATCGGCTATCTCCAGCCGGAGCCGGCAGCGTTCGAGGTGGGCACCGCCAACGTCGATCCCGAGATCGCTGCGCTCGCGGGCCCGCAGCTCGTGGTTCCGGTGCTCAACGCGCGCTTCCTGCTCAACGCGGCCAATGCACGCTGGGGCAGCCTCTACGACGCCTATTACGGCACCGACGCGCTGCCGGATGCGCCGGCCGCGGCCGGCCCCGGCTACGATCCGGCGCGCGGTGCGGCGGTGATCGAGGCGGCGCGGGCGTTCCTCGACATCGCCGTGCCGCTCGTCGAGCGCAGCTGGAGCGAGATCGAGGGCGCGGAGGATCTCGACTTGTGCGAGCCGGCGCAGCTGGTCGGACGGACCGCGAAAGGGCTCGTGTTCTGCAACAACGGGCTCAACCTCGAGGTCGTGTTCGACCGCGAGCACCCGATCGGCCGCGACGACCGTGCCGGGATCGCCGACGTGCGGCTCGAAGCCGCGCTGACCACGATCGTCGATCTCGAGGATTCGGTCGCCGCAGTCGATGCCGAGGACAAGCTCATCGCCTACCGCAACTGGCTCGGGGTGATCCGCGGCGATCTCGAGGCGAGCTTCGACAAGGGCGGCAAGCAGCTCACGCGCAAGCTCGAGGATGATGTCGCGGTGACCTGTCCCGACGGGCGCGAGGTCGCGCTTCCGGGGCGCAGCCTGCTGTTCGTGCGCAGTGTCGGTCACCTGATGACCAACCCGGCGATCCTGATGCCGGGCAACGGCGAGATCCCCGAGGGGATCATGGACGCCGTCGTCACCTCGGCGATCGGCGCGCTCGACGTCGAAGGCAAGACCCAGCGCCGGAACAGCCGCTGCGGCTCGATCTACATCGTCAAGCCGAAGATGCACGGGCCCGAGGAGTGCGCGTTCACCAACGACCTGTTCGACGCGGTCGAGGACCTGCTCGGCCTCGAGCGTCACACGATCAAGGTCGGGGTGATGGACGAGGAGCGGCGGACCAGCGCCAACCTCGCGGCCTGTATACACGCGGTGCGCTTTCGTATCGTCTTCATAAACACCGGCTTCCTCGACCGGACCGGCGACGAGATCCACACCTCGATGCGCGCCGGGCCAATGATCCGCAAAGGGGCAATGAAGCAGTCGGCGTGGATCCAGGCCTACGAGAAGCGCAACGTCGCCATCGGCATGGCCTGCGGACTCTCGGGCAAGGCGCAGATCGGCAAGGGCATGTGGGCCGCGCCCGACCGGATGCACGCGATGCTCGAGGAGAAGGGCGGGCACCTCGAGGCCGGGGCCAACACCGCGTGGGTGCCGTCGCCGACCGCGGCGGTGCTGCACGCGCTGCACTACCATGCGACCGACGTGTTCGAGGTGCGCCAGCGCCTCGACGCCGCGCCCGCGCTCGACGCCTTGCTGACGCTGCCGCTCGCCGAGGGCGTCAACTGGAGCGAGGCCGAAATCAACGAGGAACTCGACAACAACTGCCAGGGCCTGCTCGGTTACGTCGTGCGCTGGGTCGACGCCGGGATCGGCTGCTCGAAAGTGCCCGACATCAACGACGTCGGGCTGATGGAGGACCGCGCGACCTTGCGCATCTCGAGCCAGCACCTGGCCAACTGGCTGCTTCACGGCGTCGCCACGGCCGAACAGGTGATGGACGCGCTGAAGCGCATGGCGGTCAAGGTCGACGCGCAGAATGCCGGCGACCCGGGCTACCGGCCGATGGCCGGCGCCTGGGACAGCCACCCGGCGTTCCTCGCCGCGGTGGATCTCGTGTTCAAGGGGCTCGCCCAGCCGAACGGTTATACCGAGCCACTACTGCATGCCTGGCGGCGGAAGGTGAAGGGCGAGGGCTGAGGGGTCAGGCCGCTATTTTGGCGGCCGGCGCGGAGGGCGCGATTTCGGCTGGCTTCCTGGTCTTCGCGCCGGGGTTCGTTTCGGCCCCGATAAGCTGGCGAATCTCTGTCGCCGCCATCCCGAAGCAGTTGTCCGCGACCATGCGGAAGCGCCGCCGCGCCTCGTCGTGATCCTTGCGCGCGGCTTCGATGGCGCGAAGCAGCTCGTGCTGCCGATCGGGTCCGGCCGTCTTGCGGTGCTCGCGGTAGCTGGCGAGCGCGGCTTTCACCTCGGCGGATAGTGGAGGAACCACCTCGCGCTCGAGCAGCCGCTTGATGTCGCCGTTGAGCAGGTTGTCGATGTTGCCGCTGGCCACGGTCACCGTGCACGTCTCGCCGTCGAACGCGACCTTGCCGTATTCGAGATCCTCGAGGACGTCCTGGTAGAAGCGGCAGGCGTAGTGCAGGCAGCCGAGAAGGCGCTGGAGCTGCTTGTCGTCGAACAGGTCGGACCGCGCGGCAATTCGGTCGCGCGCATCTTCGGCGGCGATCTGGGCCTTGAGCAGGTCGGCCATGCTCGCGCGGAAATCCTCGCTGCGGAAGACGTAGGGTGCGGAAGGCCGGCCGGGGTTCTTCGCGTCCTCGCGGTTGGCCGATAGAAGCTGCGCCCTGAGCTGGCGCTTGACCGCCTTCAGCTGGCGGTAGCTGCTGCCGAGGTCGCGATCGATGTCCTGCAAGGCCGCCACGCGCGCGTCCGACTTGGCTTCGCGATCGCGGCGCCAGTTGAGCAGCCCGGCGAGCGCGCCGCCCAGCCCGGTGACCGCGGACAACTGCAGCAAGGCCTTCAGCGCTTCCTTGTGAACCTCGTCGGTGCTGCGGAACAGCATGTGGCGAGCGAGGTAGAAGGTCGCGACGGTGAAGACGGCTGCGGCCAGCCAGAAGACGATGGGAAGCACCCATCCGCGCTTTCTTGCGTTCATCGACGTCCCCCCTGGCTCTGCGCAGGCCCGGATTGCAGCATACGCCGCGCCGTGGCCCGGTTGAACGTCGCCATCTGGCGTGAACCGAACGGCCGGTCGGGGGCTTCTCGCCGGCGCCGGATAACGCAAAGTCATTACAATTTCGGGTGATGACGAACGCCGTTCGCGGTGCCACTATGGGGCCAGAGCCGAGAACGGCCGGGAGATGGATTGTATGCGATTTCAGTTCGCTGGCGCGGTCGTGGGAGCGGTCGCGCTCGCCGCGGCACCGGCCCAGGCGCATCACAGCTTCGCGATGTTCGACATGACCAAGGAGGTCACGGTCAGCGGCACGGTCCGGCAATTCCAGTGGACCAACCCGCACGCCTACATCCAGCTCATGGCCAAGGACGCGCAGGGCCGCGACGTCGAATACAGCCTCGAGATGGGCGCGCCGATGTACCTCTACGCGCGCGGCTGGCGCCCGGGGACGATCAAGCCCGGCATGCGCATCACGGTCACGCTCAACCCGTTGCGCAACGGCAATCCGGGCGGCGTGGTGCGCGACGTGACCGGCCCCGACGGCAAGCCGATCGGCACCAATCGATGAGGCTAGCGCTGGCCGCCGCGCTCGCCGCGGCCTCGTTCGCCATTGCCGCGGGTCCCGCCGCGGCGCAGCAGGCCGACGGCGCCGCGCGCACCATGGCGTTTGCCAAGCTGCCCTACTGGCCCGGCTTCTGGGTGAGCGAGCAGTATCTCCACACGACCATCAGCGGCTCCGCCGCGCCGCGCCCGCCCGGCAGCCCGCCGCTGCAGCGGCTCAACGGCTTCGACGCGCCGTACAACGACGAAGGCAAGGCCCGCCAGGCCGAAGCGGCGCGGACGCGGGCCGGACGCCGGGCCGACGGCTGGGGCTATCCGATGATGATGGACGCGGCGACGCCGTTCCAGGTCATGATCACGCCCGAGGAGACGATGATCGTCAACGCCTACGGCGAGGTCCGGCACATCTACACCGACGGCCGGGCGCTCCCCGCGGCGGAGGACATGTGGCCGACCGTCTGGGGCACCTCGATCGGGCACTGGGAGGGGAGCATCCTCGTCATCGAGACCGTGCAGGTGCAGATGCCGTACACCTACTTTCACGGGGGTCCGGTGTTCTCCGAGCAAGCCAAATACACCGAGCGCTTGCACCTCGACGGCGATCGGCTGGTCAGCGAGTTCACGGTCGAAGACCCGGTGACCCTGACGGGTCCGTGGAGCAAGACGATCACGCACGTCCGCGAGGAAGGCTACGATCGCATGATCCAGATGGATTTCTCGAATGACCGCACCGGCCAAGAGAATGGCGTCAACACGATCGAGCCGCCGGCGGACGAGCGGCAAGGCCAATGAAAATCGCAGCAACGCTCGTCGCGTTGCTGGCGGCGGCCGCAGTCAATGCGGGACCGGCGCTCGCGCAAGAGCAGACGCCGCAGGCGCGCGCCGAGGAGTTCGTCCGGCTTCCATACTGGCCCGGATACTGGGTTAGCGAAGGCGCGGCCGGCACGCCGATCAGCGGCATCGCGCTCCGCGCGCAGAACCAGGGCCCGACGTTTGATTCGGTTGGGATCTGGGCCGCAAACATCCCGTGGAACGAGGAGGGCCGGCGACGGGCCGCGGAAGCGCAGCGCACGCAGGGAGGCCGGAAGGGGCAGGGCTGGGGCTATCCGCTGATGATGAATGCGGCCACGCCGATTCAATTCCTGATCACGCCCGAGGAAGTGCTGATCGTGAACGCGTACAACGAGACGCGGCATATCTACACCGACGGCCGGGATCATCCGTCGCTGGACGATCTTTGGCCCACCGTGACCGGAAACTCGATCGGTCATTGGGAAGGCGCGACGCTGGTCATCGACACGATCATGGTCACCAATCCGAACGTGTATTTTCAGGGGGGACCGCCGTTGAGCGAGGAAGCGCGCTACAGCGAGCGGATCTGGCTCGATGGGGACAAGCTGCGCGCCGAGCTCACGATCGAGGACCCGGTCACATTGGCCGCCCCGTGGAAGGCCAATCTCAGCTGGGTCCGCGACAAGGGTTTCGACCGCATGATCCAGGTCGACTGGAACAACGACCGCACGGGCACCGACGGCGACGTCAACACCATCGAGCCGCCCGCCGACGAGAGGGGAAACCAATGAGAACCGCACTTACGATTGCCGCTCTGGCGCTCGCGCCAACGTTTCTCTCGGCCGTGCCTGCTGCCGCCCAGGGGCAACCCGCGGCCGAGGCGACCGTGGATATCGCGGCGATCCCGGGCGTGGTCTCGGGCGGTGCGAAGTGGCGGACGCACTGGTCTGGCCCGATGATCGTCGACGGCATGGCCACCGACGCCGACGGCAACGTGCTGTTCGCGCAGGAGCAGAGCAACGCGATCATCAAGGTCTGGCCCGACGGCCGCTCATGGGTGCAGTGGCCGTTCGTCGCCGGGGCGGGCTCGGTCTCGATCGACTCGCAAGGCCGCGCCTTCGCGGCCGACCGCTCGTGCAGCGATCCGGGCCTGTTCAACGCTACCAACCCGGCGATCGGCCTCGGCGTGGCGTGCACCCAGTTCTCGAAGATCGTCCAGCTGACGCCCGAGCGCAGGGTTGTCGCCGACAAGTTCGCCGACGGCAGCACGCTCGGCCGGATCAACGACCTCCGCGCCGACGGTCATGGCGGCGCCTACTATACGCAGGGCGGGCTGTTCCATGCCAAGGCCGACGGCACGGTCGACACCGTGGTTCCTGCCGGAAACCCGCAGCAGGGCGGGGTGTTCACCAACGGGCTCGAGATCAGCCCAGACGGCAAGGTGCTCTACGTCACCAACCGTACCACGATCCTCGCATTCGACGTCGCTGCCGACGGCAGCCTGTCGAACCGCCGCGACTTCGCGACGCTCGCGGGCGAGCCGCAGGGCAGCTTCGGCGGCGACGGCATGACCATCGACGCGGACGGGCGCCTCTACGTGACTGCGGGCGCCGGCGTCGTCGTGTTCGACAAGACCGGCAAGCAGGTTGGCGTCATCCCTACGCCGCGCCGCTCGATCACGGCCGTGTTTGGAGGTCCCGACCGCAAGACGCTCTACATCGGCACGCTCGGCGCCAACACGCCGACCGGGGAGAATTGGGCGACGCCGCAGGGCGTGCGCAACATCGCGGCGACGATCTACGCGGTCGACACGCTGGCGGCGGGTGTGCGCAAGTAGGCGCGCCTAGTTCGATAGCACCCGCGCGACGCTGACGAACTCCGCGACGCTCAGCGTCTCGGCGCGCCGCTGCGGATCGATGCCGAGCGCATCGAGCGCCGCGAGCGCGCCGGGCAGGCCCTTGAGGCTCTGGCGCAGCATCTTGCGCCGCTGGCCGAACGCGTGCGCGGTGACCTGCTCGAGGACGGTCGCGGAGACGCCCGCAGGCGCCTCTCCGGGTTCGACGTGGACGATCGCGCTCATCACCTTGGGCGGCGGCGTAAACGCGCTGCGGTGGACCTTCATCGCCAGCTTCGGCCTGGAGCGCCACTGTGCGAGCACCGCGAGCCGGCCGAAAGCGTCGCTGCCCGGTGCGGCGACGATGCGCTGCGCGACCTCTTGCTGGAACATCAGCGTCAGCGAGGTCCAGCGCGGCGGCCACGCCGCTCCGCTCAGCCAGCCGGTGAACAGCGCGGTGCCGACATTGTACGGCAGGTTGGCGGCAACCGCGTAAGGCTCGCCCATCAGCGCGTCGTGGTCGAGCTTCATCGCATCGCCCTCGATCACCCGCAGCTTGTCGGGGAATGCCTCGCCGAGCTCGGCCAGCGCGGGCAGGCAGCGGCGATCCATTTCGATCGCGGTGACCCGTGCGCCGGCGCGCAGCAGCGCGCGGGTCAGGCCGCCGGGCCCGGGGCCGATCTCGAGCACCGCGCGGTCGGCGAGATCGCCGGGAATCGCCGCGATGCGGTCCAGCAGCTGCTCGTCGAGCAGGAAGTTCTGCCCGAGCGCCTTCGACGCGCTGAGCCCGTGCGCGGCGATGACTTCGCGTAGCGGAGGAAGGGTCAAGCGGCCGCTCGCCGCGCGGCCATCTCGCCGGCCATGCGAATCGCAGCGATCGTCGCGCTCGGGCTGGCGACGCCCTTGCCGGCGATGCCGAACGCGGTGCCGTGGTCGGGCGACGTGCGCACGATCGGCAGCCCGAGCGTGGCATTCACCCCCTGGTCGAAGTCGAGCGCCTTGAGCGGCACGAGCGCCTGGTCGTGGTACATCGCGATGGCGACGTCGTACGTCTGCCGGATATGCGGGGCGAACAGCGTGTCGGCGGGATAAGGGCCGGTGGCGTTGATCCCGTCGGCCTGGAGCGCGGCGATCGCGGGTTCGATGATCTCGATCTCCTCGCGGCCCATGCGGCCTTTCTCGCCGGCGTGCGGGTTGAGGCCGCAGATGGCGATCCGCGGCGCGGCGAGGCCGAAGTCCTGCTCGAGCGCGTGGGCGACGATCGTCGCGCGGCGATGGATCAATGCGATGGACAGCCGCGCCGGCACTTCGGCCAGCGGGCAATGTACGGTCATCGGCACCGTTCGCAGCTGCGGGCCGGCGAGCATCATCACCGCGTCGTCAGCGGCGACGCCGCTGACATCGGCGACGAATTCGGTCTGCCCGGGGAACGCGAAGCCGATCGCCGCCAGCTCAGCCTTGGCGATCGGGCCGGTGACCAGTGCCGACGCGTGCCCCTCGGCCGCGAGCGTGGCCGCCAGCTCGAGCGAGGCGAGCGCGAGGCGGGCGCCGTCCTCACTGGGCTTGCCCGGGTCGTAGGGCGCATCGGCGGCAGCGGGAAGCACGGGCAGGGCACGCGCGAACACCTCGGCCGCCTCAAGTGGATCGGTGATCCGCTCGATCGGCAGATCGAGTCCGCGCCGCGCGGCGCTCTCGCGCAGCACGCCGGCGCCACCGGCAACGAGGAACGGCGGCAGGCCGTCAGCCTCGCGCCGCGCCCAGGCTTCGGCGATCAGCTCGGGCCCGACTCCCGCCGGATCGCCGAGCGATACGGCGAGGGGGCGGATCATCGCGTCAGTTGTAGTCGATCACCGCATCGCGGCGCAGGTCGCGCAAGTAGCGCTGCCAGCGCTTCTGGACGCGGTCGTCTTCGATCGAACGGGCGATCTGCTCGCGGTTCGGTCCGGCGCTCTCCGACGGCGGGTCATCGCGGCCGCACAGCATCAGGACGCGGACGCCTTCCTCGAGCGAGCCGAACGGCGGCGTCGCCTGGCCGATGCTGAGCTCGAGCAGCGTGGACTGCAGCGCCTCGGGCAGCGACTTCACCTGGATCTGGTCGTTGGTGACGACTTGCGCGCCGATCTTGGCCGCACCGGTTTCGGCATCGCCGCAGCCGTGGATCTCCTTGACGCCGGCGGCGAACGCCGCGGCCCGGGTGCGCGCCGTGTCGGCCGTGGTGCCGGCCGGGAATTCGATCGAGATCTGCTTGAGGCTGAGCAGCGCGTCGCGCGGGTCGGCCATGCCGATCTGCCGGCGGTCGATCACGTAGAGGATCGAGAAGCCGCCGGGGATCTCGATCGGACCGGCGAGCTGGCCGGGCTGCATCTCGCGCACGGCCGTCTCGAGTTGTGGGTTCTGCAGCTGCTCGAGCCGGATCCAGCCGAGGTCGCCGCCGACGGCCGCGGTCGAGGCTTCGGAGAACTGCCGCGCGTAGGCGACGAAGCTGCCGCCCTGGCGCAGCTGCTCGACGATCCTGCGCGCGTTCTCCGCCACCGCGGTGCGGTTGGCCGAGGTGGCCGAAAGGTAGATCTCGCCGATGCGATATTCCGAGGTGCCCTTGGCGGCCACGACGCGGTCGTAGGTCTCGCTGACTTCCTCGGTCGAGACGTTGACGTAGGGCGTGACGTTGCGCCGCATCAGGCGGTCCTGCGCCTGCTCGCCTTCGATCTGGCGCTTGAGCGACGCGGGCGAGGAGCCGACCGAGCGCAGGTACGTATCGAGTCGCTCGACCGAACCGTCGAAGCGATCCTGCGCCACGCGGCCGTAGATCTCGTTCACCTCTTGCGGGGTGACTTCCATCTCCTGCGCCTTGGCTTCCTGGATCTGCAGCGTCTCGTCGATCAGGTTGCGCAGCACCTGCAGGCGCAGGCGCTTGAGCTCGTCCGCGGGAACCTGATTGGCGTCGTTCGCGGCGAGGACCAGCGCCACGCGCTGCTCGACGTCGCTGCTGGTGATGATCGTGCCGTTGACGTTGGCCGTCGCCCGGCGCTCGCCGAGCTCGTTGTTGCCAAGGATGGTGATGTTGTCGGGGATGGAGAACGTGTCGACCGAGCTGGTCTCACCCGCCTGCTCCTGGCCGAACGCTGCCGCGGCGCACACGCTCGCGAGAAGTGCTGCGGCTGCGATCTTGCCGAACTTGCTGTAACCCTGCTTCACTCGCGAATTCCTGTCGACCGGGCGCGGCGCGCCGCTGGAATGGCCAGCCGCTTGGCATCGGGCGGCTTAACCTTGTCTGAGTTTGGCGCGGATAGCGTGTTTGCCCGGGCCTGCCAACGCCCCCGCCGCCGGGAGCGTCCCGGCTAGCGGCTGAAGCCGAGGTTGCGCAACGAGAAATAGACGTGGAAGCTGTCGCCGCGCTGGGCGTCGGCGAGGCTCGCGTAGTCGCGCCGCCAGGTGAAGCCGAACTCGAGGCAGTCGTCGGCATAGGCGAGGCCGAGCCGGGTGCGCAGCGGCTTGAACCCATCGGCGGTGAAGCTCGGGTCTTCCTCGCGATTGGTCAGGTTGACCACCGCCGAACCGAACACCGACCAGTACCTGGCGAACGCCACGCGCCCCGCGGCGCGCAGCTCCTCGCGGTCCTGCAGGTCTTCCGAGGTCAGGTCGATGTCGCGGTTGAGCCTGAGGTAGCCGAGCTCGACATAGGTCTCGTCGCTGCCGATCGTCGCATCGATGTCGTTGCGGCGGACGGCGAAGTTGTCCTTGTCGAGACGGAAGCGGTGGCGGAAGCGGAGGAAGTCGCGGAACCGCACCTCGTAGCGACCGACGAAGTCGGAGAACTGCTCGGTCAGGCCGGTCCCGTCGGGGAACAGCGTCGGCTTGTCGGTCAGGCGGTAGGACTGCCCGATCGTGGCCTTGATTCGCCAGCCCGGGAACTCGGTCGACCAGTCGGCGCCATATGTCAGGCGCACGCCATCCTCGACCCGGTCGTAGCCCGGGAAGCGGTTGAGCGCGAACAGGTTGCTGTCCTCGAGATCGATCGAGCGGGCGTCCTCGTTCGGGATGTCGAGGTTGTCGATCGGCGGGCTGGCGACGAGCTGGACGCGCGGCGTCACGACTTGCGTTCCGCCGAGGAAGCCGCCGACGAACGGCCACTTCACGTCGACCGCGCCGATGGCGACGCCGCGTGCCTGCCAGCCCGGAAGACCGCGGTAGGTCGGGGTGACCGTGACCTCGTTCTCGTCGGAATGATAGAGGTCGCCGCGCACCAAGGCGGTGAAGGTGACTTCCTGGCCGAGCGCGGTGATCCGCCGCAGGTTCCACTGCGCGCGGGCGAAGGCGCGCTGGGTGTCCTGGCCCGCGGTGCGGGTGACCGCCAGCGAGTTGGCCTGGATCTCGAACTTGCCGCCGAGCACCGGGTCGTCGAAGCGGTGGCGGTAATCGATCACCGGCAGCGCGATCGGCACCAGCCCTTGCGGGGTCGGCACCAGCAGCGCCTGGGTGACCCAACCGGCCATCGACAGGTAGCTGTCGTCGTCGATCCGCTCGACGTCGATGTTCGAGCGCAAGCGGTCGTCGCGGCTGATATCGTAGCGCCGCAGGAACGTGCGGTCGCTGGCGAAACGCGCGGAGCCGGTCACGCTCCAGTTTTCGTCGAACTGGAAGCGACCGTTCGCGAAGACGTAACCGCGGATGTCCTTCTCGGGCAGCGGGATCGTCGCGTTGAGCGGGATGCGCTCGCCGTAGGTCAGGTATCCGGTCGCCTGGAACGCGCCCTTGCTGCTGAGCTCGCGGTATTGCGCCGAGATCATCGGCGCGGCGTCGGTGTAGACATAGCCCGAGACGAGCAGGTCGCGATTGGGCGCGATGCGCCAGAAATAGCTGCCGACGACCTCGAGGCCGTTGTTGGTGGTGAGGCCGAAGTCGGGGATCAGGAAGCCCGAGTTGGCCCCTCCGTCGGAGCGGATCGACAGGCCCGGCAGCGGCAGCACCCGCTGGCCGAACAGCTCGAGATAGGCGCCTTCGAAACGCACCGTGTGCGCCTCGGCGTCGTAGAACACCCGCCGCGCGGTGACGCGCCAGCTCGGCTGCTTGTCGCAGCCGTTCTCGTCGACCACCGGGCAGCCCGAATAGGCGGCGCGCTCGAGCACGATATCGCCGTTGTCGCTGCGCCGCCCCTCGACCGCCGCGAGCCGGCCGCCCTCGCGGAAGGCGAGCAGCAGGTTCTGCATCGCGCCGGCCTTGAGCTCGTCGGTCAGCTCGATCCGGTCGGTGAACAGCTGGTTGCCGTTCTCGTCGACCGCGCGGACGTTGCCGGTGGCGATGATCTGCCCGCTCATCCGGTTCCAGCTGACCGAATCCGAACGGACCGACTGGTCGCCCGAGCGCAGCACCACGTCGCCTTCGGCGGTGACCGTGTCGCTGTCGCTGTCGTAGCTGACCGTGTTGGCCTCGAACGCGACCTCGCGTGGCGCTTCGGTGGCTGCCCCCTCGGCCGGCTGGGACTGCGGCGGCGGGCCCGGCTCCACGGCCTCGTCCTGCGCGAACGCCGGCAGCGGCGCGACGAGCACGACCGCGAGGCCCGCCAGCAAGCCCCGGCGAAGGGCCTGCAAGCGACGGGAATTGGCTTGCAAATCGGTCAGCGGGCCCGGGGGCATGGCTTGCCTATCGCACCGCGCCGCCTTAACTGCAACGCCAGCAACTTCGATGCGTGGCGCGTTCGCCGCACCCCCCACACGATCGAGCGGAGAGAACATGCAGATCACCTTTCGCCAGGCTGCCGAACCCGGCGCGGCGCGCCTCTTGGCGCGGATCGTCGATCAGGACAAGCTGCCCGAAGACCTCGAGCGTCCGCTCGCCGAAGGCGCCCGCGCCGCGCGCTTCGCCGGCAAGACCGGCCAGCTGTTCGAAGGCTTCGTCGAGCGCGACGGTGCCGTGGTGCGCGTCGCGCTCGCCGGAGCCGGCGCCGATGGCGACGGGCGCCCCGCCGCGCTCGAGCGCGCCGGCGCCGCGCTGGCGGCGAAGTACCTGACCTCGGGCGAGACCGCGCTCGCGCTCGACGCCGCGGGGCTCGACCCGGCCGAACTCGCCGCGGTGCTCACCGGGCTGCGGCTGCGTGCCTGGCGACACGACGCCTATCGCACCCGGCTCAAGGACGAGCAGAAGGTCTCGCTCGCCGAGGTCGTCGTGCTCGGCGCGCCCGACGGCAGCGAGGCCGCGTGGGAAACCGAGCGTGCGCTCGTCGAAGGCGTCGAGTTCACGCGCACGCTGGTCACCGAGCCGGCCAACGTGATCTATCCCGAGAGCTTCGTCGCGCGCTGCGCCGAGCGTTTCCAGGGCACCGGGCTCGAACTGTCGTTCCTCGGCGAGGACGAGATGCGCGCGCTCGGCATGGGTGCGCTGCTCGGTGTTTCGCAGGGCTCGGTGCGCGCGCCGCGGCTGCTCGCGATCAAGTGGCTCGGCGGCGCCGACGGCGGCCAGCCCACCGTGTTCGTCGGCAAGGGCGTGACGTTCGACACCGGCGGCATCTCGATCAAGCCCGCCGCCGGCATGGAAGACATGAAGTGGGACATGGGCGGCGCCGGCGCGGTCGCGGGCGCGATGGTCGCGCTCGCCCGCCGCAAGGCCAAGGCGCATGTGGTCGGCATCTGCGGACTGGTCGAGAACATGCCCGACGGCAACGCGCAGCGCCCCGGCGACGTGGTCACCACGATGTCGGGCCAGACGGTCGAGGTGATCAACACCGACGCCGAAGGCCGCCTCGTGCTGTGCGACGCGCTGACTTGGGCGCAGCGCGAGTTCAAGCCGGCGGCGATCGTCGACATCGCCACGCTGACCGGGGCGATGATCATCTCGCTCGGCCACGAGCACGGCGGGCTGTTCGCCAACGACGACGGCCTCGCCGACGACCTGCTCGCCGCGGGCAAGGCGAGCGGGGACAAGCTGTGGCGCTTCCCGCTCTCGCCGGCTTACGACAAGCTCATCGATTCGCCGATCGCCGACATGAAGAACGTCGGCCCGCGCTTCGGCGGCTCGATCACCGCCGCGCAATACCTGCAGCGTTTCGTCGACGAAGGCACGCCGTGGGCGCACCTCGACATCGCCGGCATGGTCTGGGCCGACAAGCCCGGCGCGACCTGGGACAAGGGCGCGACCGGCTTCGGCGTGCGCCTGATCGACCGCTACGTGCGCGACAAGCTGGAGGGCTGATGCCCCGGCCCCAAGCAGCGAAGCGATAGGCCGGACGTGGACCGGCTGGGCTTCTATCTTTCGGGGGAGCAGCCGGTCGAGCGCGTGCTGCCGCTGATCGCGCGCGCGGCGAAGCGGGCCGGGCAGCGCATGCTCGTCGTTGCCGGGGATGCCGATCTGCTCGACCGCCTCGACAAGGCGCTGTGGGAGCAATTCCCCGAGGACTACCTGGCCCACGGCCTCGCCGACGCACCACACGCGGCGCGCCAGCCGGTGCTGCTGTCGGCCGAATGCTCGGCCGCGAACGGCGCGACCCTGGTCGCGCTTGCCGACGGCCAGTGGCGTGCCGAGGCCGAGCAGTTCGATCGCGCCTTGCTGTTCTTCGACGAATCCGGCCGCGCCGCCTCGCGCCAGGTGTGGCGGCAGTTCGACCAGCGCGACGACGTCACCCGCGAGTTCCACGAGCTCGACGGCGGCAAGTGGGTGCAGAAGGCCTGACGCCTCCGGCCCGCGCGGTCAGTCCGCCGGATTGTTCCTGGCGAGGAACGCCAGCAGCGCATCGTACCAGGCCTGCTCGTCCGCGGTGTTGCCGAAGCCGTGACCGGCGTTGTCGAACACCAGGAACTCGGCGTCGGGCACCCGCGCCTTCTGCATCGCGCTGCGCATGATCTCGAACTGGCGGAAGGGCACGGTGCTGTCCAACCGTCCGTGGACCAGCAGGACCGGCCGGTGAAGGTCGTTCACCCGGCGAGCGGGCGAGACGGTATCGAGGTCGAACCCGCGATCGTCGCCGCGCACCCGGTCGCGCCACGCCCGACCACCCGCCGTGTTGAAGAAGTCGCGATCGTAGGCGAGCTGTTTGTCCAGCTCGGTCACCCCGGCGAAGCTCGCCGCACAGCGATAGCGCTCGGGGTTGCGGATCACGCCCCACAGCGCCGCGTAGCCGCCGTAGCTCGCGCCTACGAGGCACACGCGTGCCGGGTCGATCAGCCCCTGGCCGGCAGCCCAGTCGACCGCGTCGTCGAGGTCGTCCTGCATCCGTCGTCCGATCTGGCCTCGACCAAGTTCGGTGAAGGCCTCGCCGTAGCCGCCCGAACCCCGGTAGTTCGGCTGCAGCACCGCGTAGCCGCGGTTGGCAAGCAACTGCACCTCGTCCGAGTAGTCGAGCGAGTCGCGGATCCCGTAAGGTCCCCCGTGCGGCATCACGATCAGGGGCAACGCCTTGGCCTCGCGGCCTCGCGGCAGCGTCAGGTAGCCGTGGATCGTCGTGCCATCGCGCGCCGCGTATTCGATCGGCTCGACCTTGGTCAGCGCCGCGACGTCGACTTCGGGGCGGAGCTTGGCGAACTCCTGGAGCTTGCGATCCGCCGGGGTGTAGAAATACCACGAGCCCGGATTGCTGGCGCTGGTGCTCGAAATCAGCACGCGGGCGCCGTTGCGCGAGCGCTGCACGATGCGCACCTGCCCGTCCTCGCCGAGCGCGCGCTCGAGCCGGGCTTGCAGCGCAGCCATCGCCGGATCGAGCCAGACGATCCGCTCGCGGTCGTCGGTGAATTGGACCGCTTGCGGCCTGCCCTCCTCGTCGACCGTGAAGTCCTCGGTGTCGCAGTCAGGATTCTCGTAAATGACCTCGCCGACCTCGCGCGTAGCGTAGTTGAACTTGCGCAGCGCCACGCGCCCGCTCGGTCCGGGCTCGAGCGTCAGCCCTTCGTCGGTGCCGGCAATCACGCGAACGACCTTCCACATCTCCTCGTCGTCGCCTTCGCGGAGCTTGCCGATCACCCGGAACGCCTCTTCGCCGGTGCTGCGGTACCAGACCTTGAGCTTGCGCCCGTCGAGGCCGAGCCCGACCCGCAGCGCGCCGGTTTCGTCGGCGATCCAGCGGAACACACCCGGCAGGTCGGTCACCCGCTCGTCCGGGCGGCCGCTGCCGTCGGTCCAGGTACGCCATACGTCCATGTCGGTGCCGGGCCCGGGCACGGGCCGTTGCCGGCTTACGAGCAGGAACGCGCCGTCCGGATCGACATGGACCAGATCGTCCAGGGTGTGGGCCACCTGTCGCACCGTTGCGTTTGCTATCTCGACCGAGAACACGCGGCTGGTGCGAAGTTCGATCCCGAGCGCGGGCACCGGGATGGATTGCGTGGCCGCCACCAACACGCGCCCGTTGCCGGCCCAGCCGACCCATTGCACGTCCTCGCCTTTTCCGACGACGATCTTCTGCACGACGACGGCACCGTCGATCCTGAGCACGTCGACCGAAGTCTTGCCGTCCTCGACGAGGCTGAAAGCGACGTAGCTGCCGTCGGGCGACAGCACCGGCGCGTCGCTGAACACGGTGCGCGAGGCGAAGGCGCTCGTCGGAATGATCGGGGGCGGCGCCTCCGCCGCGGGAGAAGCGGCGCGGTCCTGCGCAAGCGCTTGAAATGACGCGAAGCACAGGCAAGCGGCAAACAACAGGCCCGCGCGCACGCACCGTGGCTCGAACATGACGACCCCCAAATTCCCCCCGAGGCCAAGCTTTATCCGCGGCGCGCCGCAAAGCAACCCGGCGCCTTGCACCTTGCGCCCCACAGCCCCTCCCGCTAGGGGCGCGCGCAATTTCCCGCTCCCATTCCGAAGGATCCTCCCATGGCGGTCACCCGCACCTTTTCGATCATCAAGCCCGACGCGACCAAGCGCAACCTGACCGGCGCGGTCACCAAGATGCTCGAGGACGCCGGCCTGCGCGTCGTCGCCTCGAAGCGCATCCAGATGACCCGCGAGCAGGCCGAGGGCTTCTACGCGGTGCACAAGGAGCGCCCGTTCTTCGGCGAGCTGTGCGATTTCATGACCAGCGGCCCGGTCGTGGTCCAGGTGCTCGAGGGCGACGACGCCGTGAAGCGCAACCGCGAAGTCATGGGCGCGACCAACCCGGCCGACGCCGCCGAGGGCACGATCCGCAAGGTCTTCGCCGAGAGCATCGAGGCCAACTCGGTCCACGGCTCGGACAGCGATGAGAACGCGGCGATCGAGATCGCCTTCTTCTTCCAGCCCGAAGAAATCGTCGGCTGATCCCGTGCGGCGGCTCGGCCTGATCGGCGGGTTGAGCTGGGAAAGCACCCGGCTCTACTACGATGCGATCAACCGGGCCGTCGCCACGCATCTCGGCGGCGCCAACTCGGCGCCGCTGATCGTCGATTCGCTCAACTTCGCGCCGATCGCCGAAGCGCAGAGCGAAGGCCGGTGGGATGACGCCGGCGCCGAGATCGTCGATTCGGCCCAGCGGCTGCACCGCGCCGGGGTCGACGCGATCGCCATCGCCAGCAACACGATGCACAAGTGCGCCAACGCGGTGCGCGACGCGGTCCCGCTGCCGCTGCTCCACATCGTCGATCCGCTGCGCGAGGCGCTCGCACGCGACGGCCGCACCCGCCCGCTGCTGCTGGCGACGCGCTTCACGATGGAGCAGGACTACATCCGCGCGCCGCTCGCCGAGGCGGGGATCGAGGCGAGCATTCCGGCTGAGGCGGATCGCGCGGCGATCCACCGGATCATCTACGACGAGCTGATCCGCGGCACCGTGACCGAGGCCTCGCGCGACGCGTTCCTCGCGGTGATCGCCGCGGGCCGCGACGCCGGCGCCGACAGCGTGATCCTCGGCTGCACCGAGATCGGGCTGCTGGTCTCCGCCGAGAATTCGCCGTTGCCGGTCTACGACACGATGAAGCTGCACTCGGCCGCGATCGCCGACTTCATTCTTTACGGCGTCTAGCTACCGATCAGGATTTGCCCGGCGCGGGCGGCGCGAGCGCCTTCCAGGCGGCGTTCAGGCGCGCTCGCTCCTGGCCCTCGCTGACGTGTTCGCGCAGCACCAGGCCGCGCAAATGCACGGTCTTGCCACCCAGCAGCGAGCCGTCGATGCGATAGGGTATCTCGTAGATCGCACGCTCCAGCCGGTCGCCGTCCTCGTCGGTGCAGCGGCTTTCGATCAGCACCGGCAGGCGTCCCTGCTCGACTTTGGCCGGTCCCAGCGCCTCCAGCAGCGGCCCGTCGAACCAATCGGCCTCGATGCGAGATGATAGCGCGGTGTTCTGGGCCGGCACGCCGAGTGCCTGGGGGAAGCTGATGTCCGCGCTTTGCAGCGCGCAGGCGACGCCCTTGAAGCTCAGGACTTCGCCATCCGCATCGGTCGCGACCAATCCGATACGGCTCCGCTGCTCGGCTTCGGCCCGGCGCGATTCGGCCTGTTCGGCATCGTGCTCGGCCTTGTCCTCGCTGCGGCCGGACCATGCCAGATAGAGCGAGAGCGCCGCGACGATCAGTCCCGCGACGGCCACGGCCTCGCCGATCATCAGGCGGCGGCGATTTTCCTCAGAAGGCATCGGCCGCGTCCAGCATCGCCGTCAGCTTCTTCGGCGCCACGCTGCGCCAGCTGCGCTGCAGCCAGTCGGCGATCGAGTCCCAGTCGGTGTCGCCCAAGTCGAGGCGGATGCCGATCCAGCCGTCGCCGAAGTAGGCCGGGCGGTAGTAGCGCTCCTCGTCCATGTCGATCAGCTGGACCTGCTCGTCGGGGCCGCTGATCTTGACCAGCAGCCCGGTCTTGCCGTCGCCGTGGTGGTCGACCGAGACGTAGGCGAACTTCTTGCCCTTCACGATGCCGAAGCACGGCATGCCGTGCGAGTTGACCTCGTCGGCCTCGGGCAGGGCGAGCGCCCGCTCGCGGACTTGGGCGACCAGGTAGTCGGGCGACTTCTCGCGCCCGACGTAGTCGGCCAGCATCCGCGGGTAGAGCTGGTACTCGGCCATCAGCACGCGTGCCGACAGCGTGTCGGGCGTGTCGTCGGGCAGGATGTGCACCGGCACCTGGCCGAGCAGCGGGCCGCCGTCGAGCTCGGCGGTGACCACGTGGACCGAGCAGCCGCCGTGGGTGTCGCCGGCCTCGATCGCGCGCTCGTGCGTGTGCAGGCCCTTGTACTTGGGCAGCAGCGAGGGGTGGGTGTTGAGCATGCGGCCGGCCCAGCCGTCGACGAAGCCTGCGGTCAGCACGCGCATGTAGCCGGCGAGCGCGATGTATTCGGCGCCGGCCTCGCGCAGCGCCTGGTCCATGATCGCCTCGTGCGCCTCGCGGTCCATGCCGCGATGGCTGTGCGCGAACGTCGCGATGCCCTCGGCCGCAGCGATCCTGAGCCCGCGCGCCTCGGGTACGTTGCTGGCGACGAGCACGATCTCGTAGGGACAGTCGGGCAGCCGCGAGTGGAACAGCAGCGAGGACATCGTCGTCCCGTTGCCCGAGAGCAGCACCGCGACGCGGGCCTTCTCAGGCATTGTGCGTCGCGCTCCAGTCTTCGCGCGCGCTCCATGTGCCCGCGGCGCCGCGCACGGTGCATCCGCGCGGGCCTTCGACGACCTCGCCGATGCGCATGACCTGCTCGCCGGCCGCTTCGAGCTCGGCGGCGACCTCGCGCGCGAGCTCGGCCTGCACCGCGAGCACCATGCCGACGCCGCAGTTGAACGTGCGCGCCATCTCGCCCGGTTCGATATTGCCCTGGCCCTGGAGGAACGCCATCAGCCGCGGCTGCTCCCAGGCGTCGGCGTCGACCACCGCATGCGCGCCTTCGGGCAGCACGCGCGGGATGTTCTCGAGCAAGCCGCCGCCGGTGATGTGCGCCAGCGCGTCGACCTTGCCCGCGCGGACCACCGGCAGCAGGCTCTTCACGTAGATCCGCGTCGGCGCGATCAGCGTCTCGATCAGCAGCCGCTCGGGGTCGAACAGGGCAGGGCGGTCCATCCGCCAGCCGAGGTCTTCGGCGAGGCGCCGCACGAGCGAGTAGCCGTTCGAATGCACGCCCGAGCTGGCCAGCCCGAGCAGCACGTGGCCGGGCGCGACCTTCTCGCCGGTCAGCTGCTCGCCGCGCTCGACCGCGCCGACGCAGAAGCCCGCGAGGTCATAGTCGCCGGCCGCGTACATGCCCGGCATCTCGGCGGTCTCGCCGCCGATCAGCGCGCAGCCGGCGATCCGGCAGCCCTCGGCGATTCCCGCGATCACCCGCTCGGCGACGCCGTTGTCGAGCTTGCCGGTGGCGAAGTAGTCGAGGAAGAACAGCGGCTCGGCGCCCTGGACGATCAGGTCGTTGGCGCACATCGCCACGAGGTCGATGCCGACGTGGTCGTGGCGGTCGTGATCGATCGCCAGCTTGAGCTTGGTGCCGACGCCATCGTTGGCCGCGACGAGCAGCGGGTCGGCATAGCCGGCGGCCTTCGGATCGAAGAACCCGCCAAAGCCGCCGATCTCGGCATCGGCGCCGGGCCGGCGCGTGGCCTTGACCAGCGGTCCGATCGCCTTGACCAGCGCGTTGCCGGCGTCGATCGAGACCCCGGCCTGGGCGTATGTGTAGCGGTTATCGGCAGACATGCCGGTCGCTTTATCCTTTCGCGCTTGGATTTCCACTCGCCATTGGGCAAAAGGCCGCCGATTTCCCCGATGGCCAGTCTTCCTCTCCCTTCAGTCCCGTCCGCGCGCCGCCTGCCGTACCTCCTGGTCGCGGCGCTGGCGCTGCTCGCCGCGGCCGCCGCGCTCGTCGCGCAAGTCTCGGGCGACCGCGGCATCGCGCCCGTCGCCAGCAGCACCGACATCGAGGTCCGCGGGATCAAGGTCGACGTGCAGGGCAAGAATTCCGAGGACGCCCGGCTCGAAGGCTGGCGCGTCGCCAAGCGCGAGGCGTGGAAGAAGCTCAAGGGCCCGGCGATTCCCGATTCGCAGCTCGAGGGCCTGGTCTCGGCGATCGTCGTCGAGCAGGAGCGGCTCGGTCCGCGGCGCTACATCGCCACGCTCGGGGTGATCTTCGACCGCGCCCGCGCCGGCGGGCTGCTCGGCGGCGAGGGCGAGCGTGCCCGCTCGGCGCCGATGCTGACGCTGCCGGTGCTGATCAGCGGCGGCACGCAGACGATGTTCGAGGTCCGCAACCCGTGGCAGCGCGCCTGGGCCGAGACCCAGATGGGCGCGAGCGCGATCGACTACGTCCGCCCGACCGGCTCGGGCTGGGAATCGCTGGTGCTGACCTATGGTCAGACCGGTCGCCGCAGCCGCGCGTGGTGGACCGACATCCTCGACCAGTTCGGCGCCGCCGACGTGCTCGTGCCGATCGCCAACCTGACTTATTCCTATCCGGGCGGCCCGGTCGAAGGCCACTTCACCGCGCGCTACGGCCCCGACAACCGCTGGCTTGGCGAGTTCACCCTGCGCGTGCGCCAGGCCGACCAGGTTCCGGCGATGCTCAACCAGGCGGTGCAGCGGTTCGACCAGATCTTCACCCAGGCGCTCGCCACCGGCCAGCTCACCCCCGACCCGACGCTGCGACTCGACGCGGTCGAGCTGAGCCCCGAGGTCGTTGCGCTGATCGATGCGGCGCGCCGTGCCGAGGAAGCCGGCGCCGCCAGCGGCGAGACGATCCCCGGCCAAACCACCGACGGCGCGGTCGCGACCTCGACTCCGACGGCCGACGAGACCGCCGCGGTGACCACGATCACCGTGCAGGTCGCCACGCCCGACGCGGCCTCGGTCGACTCGGCGCTCGCCTCGGTGCGCAGCGCGCCCGGCGTGCGCGGCGTCTCGACCAGCTCGATCGCGATCGGCGGCACCTCGGTTCTCCGGGTGAGCTTCGCCGGCGACCTGCCGGCGCTCGCCGCCGCGCTGCGCGGACGCGGCTGGACGGTGACCCAGGGCAGCAACGCGCTCGCCATCTCGCGCTGAGGCGCGGCAAGGAGCGGCCGATGTCGCAGATCGTCCTGCCGCTGAGTCCGGTTTCGAGCGGCCCCACGCGCATCGTCGTGGGCAAGGCGAACGCACATGTCGCCGAGGCGCTCGCTGCGCCCGAGAGCTGGCCGTTCCGCACCGCGGTGCTGCTCGGGCCGCCGCGCTCGGGCAAGTCGCTGCTGGCGCGCTGGTTCGCCGAGATCGGCCAGCATGCCGGTCGCGAGGCGATCGACGACGCGCACAGGCTCGACGAGACCGCGCTGTTCCACCGCTGGAACCGTGCGCAGGAGGCCGGGACGCCGCTGCTGATCGTCGGCGGCGAGCCGCCGTGGCAGATCGCGCTGCCCGACCTCCGCTCGCGCCTCGGCGCCGCGCTCCAGCTCGAGATCGGCGCGCTCGACGACGCGATGGCCGAAGACCTGCTGCACGCGCTCGCCGAGCAGCGCGGCCTTCCGCTCGGCGCCGAGGCGGCCGCCTACCTCGTGCCGCGCGCCGGCCGCACCTTCGCCGACCTCGAGAAGCTCGTCGCCGCGATCGACCGCATCAGCCTTGAACGCAAGGTCCCGGCCACCCATTCTATATGGCGCGCCGCGCTCGAGGCCGTTCACGGCCCGGAAGAGCCCCGCTTGCTATAAGGCGGAATTTGAGGGAGAATCGCAGCCAATGTTCGATCGGCTGGTCGCCTATCTGGACTCGGTCAAGGCGCGCGATCCGTCGCCGCGCTCGCGAGCGGAGATCCTCATCTATCCCGGCGTGTGGGCGCTCGGCTTCCACCGGCTGGCGCACTGGCTCTACGAGGGCGAGCTCTACTTCCTCGCCCGCCTGGTCAACCACACCGCGCGCTGGCTCACCGGCATCGACATCCACCCAGGCGCCAAGATCGGCCGCAACTTCTTCATCGACCACGGCTTCACCGTGATCGGCGAGACCGCCGAGATCGGCGACAACGTGACGATCTACCAGTGCGTCACGCTCGGCGGCACCAACCCGACCAACGGCATCCCCGGCAAGCGCCACCCGACGCTCAAGGACAACGTGATCATCGGCTCCGGAGCGCAGATCATCGGCCCGATCGTGGTCGGCGAGCGCGCCCGCGTCGGCGCCAATGCCGTCGTTACCGACGACGTCCCCGAAGGCGCGACGATGATCGGCCTCAAGGCCCGTTCGACGCTGATCCCGGCCGAGACCTGGCTCAAGGAATTCATCCCTTACGGCACCCCGTGCGACGACTGCGGCGAGCCTTCGGCCGAACGCGTCACGCAGCTCGAGGCCGAAATGGCGCTGCTGCGTGCCGAGCTGCAGGCGCTCAAGGAGGCGGTCAAGGAAACGGAGGTCGAGCCGGTCGCTCGCAAGCGGGGCGCAAAGGCCTGATGCGCCCCGGCTCGAACGGCGGCGACATCGTCCCTTTTCCGCTCCCGCGCGCGCCGCACCCGCAGCCGGTCCAGGTCGCCTTCGAGCGCGCCGAGCTGATGCGCATCCTCGACCTCTACGGGCGCATGGTCGCCGCCGGCGAATGGCGCGACTACGCGATGGACTTCACCCGCGACTTCGCCAGCTTCGCCGCCTTCCGCCGCACCGCGGATGTCCCGCAGATGCGGGTCGAGAAGCGCCCCGCGCTGCGCCAGCGCCAGGGGATGTGGACGCTGTTCGGCGAGCACGGCCAGGTGCTCAAGCGCGGCCACGAACTCGCCGGGGTGCTGGCGCCAATGGAGCGGCGGCTGTTGAAGGTCGTGACCGGGTAAGGCGGCTCAGCAGCTCTCGGTCACCAGCCGCATCGCCTCGAAGTCGAACGTCAGCCGGCTCTGGCGGAAGAAGTCGTGCGAGATGATGCCTGCCCGGGTGAACGGAAATCCGCCAGGCTCGCCGCCGGGCGTGTAGATGCCCCGGATGTTGTCGCGCGTCAGGGAACCGAGCGTGGCGCTGGCGGTGAACGGGATAAACGTGACCGCACCCCCGCCGCCTTGCCCCGTGCGCGTGTTGCTCTCGTCGATCGTGACGCCGGCGGCGTCGAGCTGGACCTTGTTGGCGACCAGGCCGCCGCCGGCGAGCCCGGTGTCGACGAGGAACATGCCTTCGGGAGCCTGGTTCATCCGCGCTCGCGCGAAGATGAAGTGATCGCCCACCAGCCACATCGGCACGACGTTCGCCCCGGCGGCCTGCACGCGCGCCTCGAACGCCGCCGAATCGCTGCGCGGCGCAAGCACGAGCTGGCCGCGGCAATAGTCGATCGTCGAAAGGAAATGCATCAGCACCCCGGTGCCGATGATCCCGTCGATCGTCACGCCGGGGAACTGGAGACCGTCCGCGGCATTCACGCCCGCCGGAATGTTCTTGATCCGGATCCCGCCGAGCTCGAGCTCGGGGATCACGGTGCGATCGACGCGCGCCTGCAGTCCACCGGCGAACTGGCCCATCCCGCCCTGGGTAATGGGCAATCCGAGCGCTTCGGCGAACGGCCGTCGCAGCATGATGTTGGGAGCGCCCGTGTCGAGCAGGAAATTGCCCTCTCGGCCGCCGATCGTGGCACGCAGGACCGGCAGCGGATCGGTGACCACGAAGTCGATTTCATGGGCGGCGGCAGGCGCGTCTATCTGGTATTGCTCGGGACCGAACGCTTGCTTGCGCGCCTCGGCGACCGACAGGATCGTCGCGGCGACCGGGTGCCCCGGCGCGATCGCGAGGGCCTTGCGGGCGAGCTCGATCGCCTCATCCTCATGACCTTCGTAGAGACGCATGCGAGCGAGACCGGCAAGGGCGGGCGCGGAATTGGGGTTGCTGGCCACCGCCTGCTCGTAGGCGCTCGTCGCCTCGGCAAAGCGGCCTTCGGCGAACAGCCTGTCCTCAGGCGTGGCCGGCCGAGCCTGTGGCGGCGGCGCGCCGGGAGGCGGAGCGGGCTGGGCCGCGCCCGTCAGCGCAAGCGAACACGTGATCAGCAGCAGTAGCTGCTTCGAGCGACCCGGCATTGCAATCTCCCACGCAGTTGGCGCCGGCCGGGCTACGGGCTATGCTACTTCAAATGCAATCGGGCCAACAAAGTAGCGAGCTGCGGATCGCCGATCCGGCAAGGGCCGCGGCCTTCGAGAACCCGTTCCGCGTCCGCGTGCTGATCGCGTGCGGGCAACGCGAACGCAGCCTGTCCGACTTGCGCGTGCTGTTCGGCACGTCCTTCGCGAGGCTCCACCACCATGTCGCGCGTCTGCTTGCCGCGAACCTTCTCGTCGTCAGCCGTACCCAGCCGCGCGCGGGACGCCCGGTGCAGTTCTATCGCGCGGTGGCAGAGCGCTTCGTGGTCCCGCAGGAATCGCTGCCGACGCTGCCGAGCGAGGTATGGTCCGCGGAGCTGCGCCAATCGCTCCAGAACGAGGTCGGCCGCGCCGGCGAAGCAGCGCTGCTCTACGCCCCCGGCGACAAGGATGGCACTTGCGAGGTCCGCCTGCTCCGGTCCGAACCGTCCGCGCCACCGCGCGGCATGGAACTATGGCAAGTCGTCAGGCTCACCCCGCGCCAGCGTGCCGAGCTCGCCAAGGAGCTCGCCCAGACACTCGCGCGGTACGCCAAAGCCGAGCCCGAGCCCGGCGCCGAACCCTATTGGGCGCACGCCGCCCTGGCACCGAGGCTCGGCTAGTTCAGTAATTCAGAACCGGTGCACCGCCGGCGGAGCCTGTCTAGAGAAAGTAGTTTCCGCTCGGCACCCGCACGACCACGCTCTCCTCGAACGCCAGCCCCGGCGGGTCGCCCCCCGCCGCGACCGTCTCCATCGCCCGCCGCAGCATCCGGCGCTGCATGCCGATGCCCTTGTCGCTGGTCACGAGGTGCTCTTCCGAGTGCAGCGAGATCGGCCCTTGGCCCGCCTGCGCTTCGTAGTCGCCGGGCTGGTCCTGGCGCTCCTCGAGCGTGCGCTGGTGCCACGGCTTGAAGGTCTCCGCCTCGAGCCCGCGCATCGGCCGCTTGCCGTCGGGCGTTTTCGGGACGCGCATCGCCATCAGGATGCGGCTGTGACTGTCGTCGACCGGCACCGAGACGCCGATCCCGTTCGGGCGCCCCGGGCGCATCGCCACGTCGGGCACGCACATCACGTTGGGCAGGATCCAGGTCGAGACCCGGTCCATGCTGCGGCCGTCGGCCAGGTCGCGGTGCGCGGTGTAGGTCACGCCCGCGTCGATCTCGTCGAACCGCACCGTCGGCATGACCTCGAACTCGCGCACGAACTGGGTGCCGCTGAACGTCGTATGCAGCACCTGGACGTGAAACGGGTCCATCACGTTGTCGTTCATGTGCAGCCACGAATACGGCACGACCTCGGGCCCGTGGATGTCGCCGTGCGCGCCGAGGCTGTTGTCGAACGCCATGTAGTCCTCGCCGTCCTCGAGCGGCTCCATGCAGTCGAAGCGGGGCAGGGCGGGCATCCGCTCGGGCGGCCCCATATAGGCCCACACGAGGCCGTAGCGCTCGCGCACCGGGTACCACGGCTGGCGGTGCTCGGGGCGGCACTGGTGGGGGTTGGGCTCGCACGGCTGCTCGAGGCAATGGCCTTCGACGCTGAACTTCCACCCGTGGTAGCAGCAGCGGATCCCGTCGGCCTCGACATGGCCCCACAGCAGGCTCGTGCCGCGGTGCATGCAGCGCGGGTAGAGCAGCCCCGGCCGCCCTTCGCCGTCGCGGAACACGATCAGGTTCTCGCCGAGCACGCGCACCTCGCGCGGACGCGCAGTGACGTTGCGGCTCGCCAGCACCGGCTGCCAGTAGCGCCGCATCAGCTCGCCCATCGGCGTGCCCGCGCCGACCTGGGTCAGCGCATGGTCGGGATGCTGCGGCGGGCGGCCGTACGCGGTACCTTCAGGGATGTCGCGCGCGGGCGCGGGTTCGCGGACGGTCGCCATGCTGCTCTCCTCGACGTGCCCCTCTGCGCGGGGGCCTTGCCGCAGGCTAGGCCAGCACGCGCGGGCGCGCAATTCGGCCCGCAACGACTGGGCGTTTCAGCCGAACACCTCGGAATGGTTGAGGTGCATCATCTGCGCCTGGGCCCGCGTCACCGCGCCGATCGTGCGGAACAGGAACGCACCGGCGCCGGCAAACAGCACCAGCGCGAACAGCGCGAGGCCCGTGTTCACGCCCGGCGGCTGGATCACGTAGAGGTTGGGGATCGTCGCCAGGAAGGCGACCATCGCCGCGACCGTCGAGACCGCGAAGGCCGAGATCAGGCATGCCCACCACGAAGTCACGTCGCCGACCGGGGTCGCCGCCTGCCACGGACCCTCGCCATGGCTGCGGTTGTGCAGCTCGCGCATCGCCCGGAACGGGACCACGAGGTTGACCAGCGGCACGAAGAAGCTGCCGACCGACCAGCGCGGCGAATAGCGCAGCTCGTCGAGCCCGGCCTGGTGGAGGTTGGCATGGGCACGGTAGGTCCAGCCGATCACCGGGACCATCGCGACCAGCAGGAACAGGCCGAGCAGCGCGTTGGTCGCGCCGAGCGCGAGCGCCAGCACCGGGCTGTAGGCGCGCAAGCCCATACCCATGCCGACGGTCAGCTCGCGATAGAGCAGCAGCCCGTTGGCGAGGATCAGCAGCGCGAGCACGAACAGGAACAGCGCGATCGTCCCGCGGGCCACGGTCGACCACGTCCGTAGTGTGGCGATGCCGCCTCCGATCTTATCCATCGAGGGCCCCCCTCAGGCGAAGACCGCCGCGGCGGCGAACCCGTCCCGCTGCGCGGCGGTGACGCCGGTGACGATCTTGAGCAGCAACACCGCCGCGAACACGTCGGTCACGTTGGCGGCGAGCGCGAGCGCGTTGCCCAGCGCCACGGCATCCGGGCCCCCTTCGCCGAGCACGAGGATGCGCGTGCTGATCGTGCTGAGAATGTTGCCGACGATCCACGCGCCCCACCAGGCCTTGACCTCGCCCGGCGCCGCGGCGCCGAAGCTGTCGCTCTCGGAGTGGCTCGTGGCCCACAGCTCGCGCATCGCCTGGAACGGTTTGACCAGGTTGGCGAGGGGCACGAAGTACCAGCCGATCGCCCAGCCCGGGGTGAACTCGAGGCCGTCGACGCCGGCTTCGTGCAGATTGGCGTGGGCCCGATGGATCCACATCCCGACCAGCACCGCCGACACGAGAAACACCGCGGTGTAGGTGATGTACGACAGGCCGACGGCCATCACCAGCGGGCCGGTGTCGACCGCGATGTCGACCACGCCGGACAGTTCGAGCAGCGAGCCGAGGCCGCTCAGCACCGCGGCCGCGACGAACGCCCATAGCGCGATCGTCACGCGTTTGGCGCGCCCCTCGAGCATCGCCAGCCCCTGTTCAAAAGTCATTTGAAATACCCCCCGTCACTCCCCATCTCAGAATGGCCGATCGGCGCGAGATGTCAAAGGGTGAGGGCGTCCCGGATTGAGATCTGTATTAGCAAGTCATTGTAATATAGATACAAACTGGAAAATCTGGGTCAGGCAGGCGCGCGATTTCGCCTAAACTTTACTAAACTTTGGCCCTGTCGCTGAGCCCTTCGAGGGCGCCGGCCAGCGCGTCGTAGTGGTCGATCACCGCATCCGCCCCGAGCTCGTCGACCGGCATGTCGTTGTAGCCGAAGCTCAGCGCCACCACCGGCACCCGCGCGTTCTTCGCCGCGCGCACGTCGTAGCTCGAATCGCCGACCATCGCGAAGCACCCGCCACCGAGCATCAGCACCGCCGTGTCGATCATGTCGGGGGCTGGCTTGGCCCGGCCCGGGCCGAGCGTGTCGCCGCCGAGGATCAGCTCGAACCGGTCGGTCATCCCGAGCGCGCCGAGCAGCTTGCGCGAGAAGACTTCGATCTTGTTGGTGATCACCGCGAGCTTGCACCCGCGCTCGCGCAGCGCATCGAGCGCGTCGAGGCAGCCGGGGTAAGGCACCGTGTGGTCGGCGATGTGCGCCTCGTAGTGCTCGAGCAGCGCGGCGTAGAGCGCCTCGAACTCGTCGTCGGCCGGCATCCCGCCGGTCAGCTCCATCGCCCGCTCGAGCATCTTGCGCGCCCCGCCACCGATCAGCTTGCGCGTCGCGTCGGCCGAAACCTCGGCGCGCCCGGCGCGGTGCAGCGCGTGGTTGATCGCCGGGGCGAGGTCGCGGTTCGAGTCGACGAGCGTGCCGTCGAGGTCGAAACCGACGATCTGGAAAGGGAAGTCCGTCATCGGGGGAGGCCTTGGCGCAGGTGTATGGAAACGGCAACCGATTGGTGGCAAGGCCGCGGGCCATGACGGATGCTCCCGAACGCCCCGCCCGCCCGCTCGCCGCGGTGATCCTCGCAGCCGGCAAGGGCACGCGGATGAAGAGCTCGAGGCACAAGGTGCTCCATCCGCTCGCCGGACGGCCGATGATCGAGCACCTGCTCGCCGCGCTTGCCGAGCTCGCGCCCGAGCGAACCGTGGTCGTGGTCGGCGAGGGCCGCGAGCAGCTCGAGACCGCGCTCGCCGGGCGCGCCGCGTTCGCCGTGCAGGACCCGCAACTCGGCACCGGCCACGCGGTCCAGCAGGCCGAGGCGGCGCTCGAGGGTTTCGAGGGCGACGTGCTCGTGCTCTACGGCGACGTCCCCCTCGTGCGCGCATCGACGATGCGAGCGCTGGTCGCGCGGCTCGACGAATCCGATGCGCCCGAAGCCGTCGTGCTCGGCTTCGAGCCCGCCGATCCGCTGCAGTACGGCCGCGTCATCGCGACCGGCGACCGGGTGACCTGGATGGTCGAGCACAAGGATGCCGACGAGGGCCAGCGCGCCTGCCGACTGTGCAACTCGGGCCTGCTCGCGGCGCGCTCGGAGACGCTGTTCGCGCTGCTCGCGCGGGTCGGCAACGACAACGCGCAAGGCGAGTACTACCTGCCCGAGATCGTCAACATCGCCATCGCCGACGGCCGCCATTGCGCGGTGGTCGTGACCGATGATGCCGACGAGGTCGCCGGGATCAACTCGCGCGCCGAGCTCGCTGCGGCCGAGGCCCGGTGGCAGCAGGCACGGCGGGTCCAGGCGATGGCCGACGGGGCGACGCTGGTCGCGCCGGAGACCGTGTTCTTCAGCTGGGACACCCGGCTCGGCCGCGACGTGACGGTCGAGCCCAACGTGGTGTTCGGCCCCGGCGTCGACGTCGCCGACGGCGTGGCGATCCACGCGTTCTGCCATCTCGAAGGCGCGCGGCTGGCGAGCGGCGTCTCGGTCGGGCCGTTCGCGCGCTTGCGCCCCGGCGCGGTGCTCGAGACCGACGCCAAGGTCGGCAACTTCGTCGAGATCAAGAACGCGGTTCTCGGCGAGGGCGCCAAGGCCAGCCACCTGACTTACCTCGGCGATGCCACGGTCGGCGCGGGCGCCAACATCGGCGCCGGGACGATCACCTGCAATTACGACGGCTACTTCAAGCACCGGACCGAGATCGGGCCACGCGCGTTCATCGGCTCGAACAGCGCGCTGATCGCTCCGGTGCGGATCGGCGCCGACGCGATCGTCGGCGCGGGCAGCGCGGTCAGCCGCGACGTCGCCGACGGCGAGCTGCGCATGGTCCGTGCCGAGCAGCTGGTAAAGCCCGGCTGGGCCGACCGCTTCCACGACGCGATGAAGCGCAAGAAGGCCGACGCCAAGAAGTAGCTTGCCACGATATCATGATATGATATCGAAATATCATCATGGCGCGAATCCTCGTCGACTTGTCCGATGAAGACATCCGCTGGCTCGACCGCCTCGCGGAAGAGCAGGGCAAGTCGCGCGCGGCGCTGTTGCGCGAGGCGGTCGGCGCCTTTCGCGGCGGCAAGTCGGCCAACTGGCTCGACAGGGGCTACGGCCTGTGGCGGCAACGCACGGACCTCGACCGGTGAGCGGCTTCGCGTTCGACACCGGGATCGTGCTCGATATCCTCATGGGCCACGGCGCCGCGCGCGCCGAGATCGAGCGTGCCTTGTCGCAGGGCGGGCGCCCGTGGGTCAGCCGGCTGACCTGGGCCGAGATTCTCTCGCAGGCGACGCCCGAGTGCCTGCGCGAGGTCGAGGCGTTCATGGCGGGGTTCTCGATCGACGAGGTTGACGAGGAGATCGCCGCGCGCGCGGCCGCGCTGCGGCGCGAGCGTCCGCGTCTCGGCTTGCTCGACGCCACGGTTCTTGCCACGGCGCTCACGCGCGGCAGAGTGCTGGTCACGCGAAACACCAAGGATTTCCCGGCGCAGATGCCGGGCATCCGCATTCCCTATACCCTCTAGAGCAAGGCCATCGTCTCATGTGCGGAATCATCGGCATCGTCGGAAAGCAAGCGGTCGCGGACCGGCTCGTCGACGGGCTCAAGCGGATGGAATACCGCGGCTACGACAGCGCCGGGATCTGCACGCTGCACGACGGCCAGCTGATCCGCCGCCGGGCCGAAGGCAAGCTCGCGAACCTCGTGTTCGAGCTCGAGCGCAACCCGGCGCCCGGCGACGTCGGCATCGCCCACACGCGCTGGGCGACCCACGGTGCGCCGACCGCGAGCAACGCCCACCCGCACGCGACCGGCGAAGTGGCGCTGGTCCACAACGGGATCATCGAGAACTTCAAGCCGCTGCGCGAAGAGCTGGTCGCGCGCGGCCGCAAGTTCGAGAGCGAGACCGACACCGAGATCGTTGCCCACCTGGTGTCCGAGCAGGTCGAGGCCGGCAAGTCGCCGCAGGACGCGGTGCGCGCGGTGTTGCCCCGGCTGCGCGGCGCTTTCGCGCTGGCGATCGCCTTCCGCGCGCATCCCGAGCTGCTGATCGGCGCGCGGCTCGGCTCGCCGCTGGTGGTCGGCTACGGCGAGGGTGAGACTTACCTGGGTTCGGACGCGCTCGCGCTTGCGCCGCTGACGCAGAAGATCGCCTACCTCGACGAGGGCGACTGGGTCGTCATCACCCGCGACGGGGCGGCGATCTTCGACAAGGACAACAACCCGGTCGAGCGCGAGGTGACCACCTCGGGCGCGTCCGCGGCGGCGATCGAGAAGGGCAACTACCGCCACTTCATGCAGAAGGAGATCTTCGAGCAGCCGACCGTGGTCGCCCAGACGCTGCGCTCCTACTTGCGCCCCGTCGAGCAGCAGGTCGCGCTGCCGCAGATCGACTTCGACATCTCGGCGATCGAGCGCGTGACGATCGTCGCCTGCGGTACGAGCTACTACGCGGGGATGGTCGCCAAGTACTGGTTCGAGCAGTTCGCCCGTGTTCCGGTCGACATCGATTTCGCCAGCGAGTTCCGCTACCGCGAGCCCGTGCTCCAGCCCGGCGGGCTGGCGCTGTTCATTTCGCAGAGCGGCGAGACCGCCGATACGCTCGCCGCGCTGCGCCATTGCAAGGCCGAAGGTCAGACCATCGCCGTCGTCGTCAACGTGCCGACGAGCTCGATGGCGCGCGAGGCCGACCTGCTGCTGCCGACCCACGCCGGGCCCGAGATCGGCGTCGCTTCGACCAAGGCGTTCACCTGCCAGCTCGCCGTGCTCGCGGCGTTGGCCGCGCACTTTGCCGTCAGGAAGGGCAAGATCGACCACGCGCAGGAGGCCGAGATCGTCCGCCACCTGCTTGAGGCGCCCGCGTGCCTCAACGCCGCGCTCGCGCACGATGAGGAGATCGCGGCGATGGCGCACCTGATCGCGCCGGCGCGCGACGTGCTCTACCTCGGCCGCGGGCCGGATTTCCCGCTGGCGCTCGAAGGTGCGCTGAAGCTCAAGGAGATCAGCTACATCCATGCCGAAGGCTATGCCTCGGGCGAGATGAAGCACGGCCCGATCGCGCTGATCGACGAGGCCGTGCCGGTCATCGTGCTCGCCCCGTCGGGCCCGCTGTTCGAGAAGACCGTGTCGAACATGCAGGAGGTGCGCGCGCGCGGCGGCAAGATCGTGCTGATCTCCGACAAGGCCGGGCTCGAGGAAGCCGGCGAGGGCTGCCTAGCGACGATCGAGATGCCCAAGGTCCACCCGCTGATCGCGCCACTGGTCTACGCGGTGCCGGTGCAGTTGCTCGCCTACCACACGGCCTGCGTGAAGGGCACTGACGTCGACCAGCCGCGCAACCTCGCGAAATCGGTCACCGTCGAGTAGGCGCTTCAAACAACGCCGAAATTTTTTGCGTGTTGCAGCGCAACTTTACGCGGCTCTAACCATTGCCCCCTACTTTGGCCGGGTGACAGGCAATCATTCCGATTTGCCGGCCCTGCCGCTGCGCCTGACGCCGCTGCAGATCCTCGGCCTCCGCGATCCAGGCGAAGGGGACTGGGCGCGTCTGCGCGCGCTGCAATACGCCGAGATCCACACGGTCGCACACCTGCGGATCGGCTCGCAGGCGCTTGCCGGCGCGGTTGCCGTGTCGCTGTTCGCCGACCGTTTCCCGTTCTGGGCGCTGTTCGCATGGTTCGGAGCGCTGGCCGCGGCGCTGTGGAACCAGACGCGCATCGACCGCCGCTTCGCCGATATCGACCGTCGCCGGATGACCCGTGCCGAGTTCTGGCGCCAGCTGGCGGCCGTGGTCGTGACCGCGCTGGCCTGGTCGGGTGCGCTGGTGGCGGCGACCTTGTTCGGTACGCGCGCCGAGCATTTCGGACTGTGGGCGATCGTCGCAATGCTCGTCGCGGGCTCGGCGGCGGCGCTGCCGGCGGCGCCGATCTCGCGAGTTGCCTTTGCGGTGGTCACCGGCATCGTCGCGACGGTGACCTTCGGCATCGCGGGCGAATGGCAGTTTTCCGCCGCCTCCGCCGTGTTCACCGCGGTCGCCGTCAACGGCGCGATCGATGCGGGGCGGATTTACCTTTCCGCGCGCATCGCCGAAGTCGGCGTGGCGGAGAAGGACGAAGTCGTCTCGCTGCTCCTGCGTGAGTTCCAGGAGAACGAGGCCGACTGGCTGTGGCAGATCGATACCAACCGCCGGGTCCGCTCGGCGAGCCCGCGCTTCGCCTATGCGCTCGGGCGGGATACGGCCTCGATCGAGGGCGGTTCGTTCGTCCAGCTGATCGCCGGCAGCGCGTGGGAAAGCGGCCAGTTCCCGCCGAGCCTGCATGACCTTGCCGAGCGGCTCAAGCGGCGCGAGAGCTTCTCCAACCTGCTGGTCCAGGTCGAGGTCGAGGCGGGCCGCCGCTGGTGGGAGCTGTCGGGCACGCCGATGCTCGACGACAAGGGCAACTTCGTCGGCTTCCGCGGTGTCGGCTCCGACGTCACCGAGCAGCGCGAGTCCGACGAGAAGATCGCCTACCTCGCGCGCTACGACACGCTGACCGGGCTGCCCAACCGCCTGATGCTGACCGAGGCGCTCGGCGAGGCGATGCGCTATGCCGAGCAGTGGAAGGGCCGCTGCGCGTTCCTGATGATCGACCTCGACCGCTTCAAGTCGGTCAACGATTCGCTCGGCCACCAGGTCGGCGACCGGCTGCTGGCGCAAGTCTCGCAGCGGCTGAAGGCGGTGATCGGCGCCAACGAGCAATGCGGCCGGCTCGGCGGCGACGAGTTCGCCATCGTCGTTCGCGACGCGTCGGAGCGCGGCTGCATCGAGCGCGTCGCCGAGGCGGTGATCGAGGCGCTGTCGCAGCCGTACGACGTCGACCATCACAAGCTGTTCGTCGGCGCGAGCGTCGGCTCGGCGTTCGGGCCGAAGGACGGCAACACGGTCGAGATGCTGATGCGCAACGCCGACCTCGCGCTGTACCGCGCCAAGGACGAGGGCGGCGGGCAGCATTGCCGCTACGAGCCTTCGCTCCACGCCAATGCCGAGGAGCGGCGCAAGCTCGAGCTGTCGCTGCGCCAGGCGATCGGCAAGGAGGAGCTGCTGCTCAACTTCCAGCCGGTGGTGGACGCGAAGAGCGAGCAGGTGGTCAGCTTCGAGGCGCTGGTGCGGTGGAACAGCGCCGAGCACGGGTTCGTCAGCCCGGGCAAGTTCATCCCGCTGGCCGAGGACACCCGGCTGATCGTGCCGATCGGCGAATGGGTGCTGCACGAGGCCTGCCGGCAGGCGGCGCGCTGGCCGGGCAAGATCAAGGTCGCGGTCAACGTCTCGGGCGAGCAGCTGCTCGAGCCGGGCTTCACCGGCAACGTGGTCCGCGCGCTGGCCGACAGCGGGCTGCCCGCGAGCCGGCTCGAGGTCGAGGTGACCGAGAGCATATTCCTGCGTGATCCGCGGCTGGCGCGGCAGACGCTCGAGGAGATCATGGCGCTCGGCTGCTCGGTCGCGCTCGACGACTTCGGCACCGGCTACTCGTCGCTCGGCTACCTGAGGTCGCTGCGCTTCTCGACGATCAAGGTCGACCGCAGCTTCGTCCAGGGCGCGGCGCACGGCAGCCGCGAGAGCCTCGCGATCATCCGCGCCGTGGTTGCGATGGCGCAGAGCCTCGAGATGACCACTACCGCGGAAGGCACTGAAACCATTGAGGAAGTCGAGCTGGTCCGCGAGCTCGGCTGCGACAAGATCCAGGGGTACTACTTCGGCCGGCCGATGGAGCCCGCCGAAGCCCTGGCGCTGCTCATGCGCAAGGCGCGGACGGTCGCCGCCTAGGCTTCGACCAGGCCGCGCACCGCGCTTTCGAACATCGCCCGCCCGTCGGAACCGCCGAGCTCGGGCTCGATCGCGCGCTCGGGGTGGGGCATCATGCCGAGCACGTTGCCGGCTTCGTTGAGCACCCCGGCGATGTCGCGGCGCGAGCCGTTGACGCGCTCGGCGTAGCGGAACGCGACGCGGCCTTCGCCTTCGAGCCGATCGAGCGTCGCCTCGTCGGCGAAATAGTTGCCGTCATGGTGCGCGACCGGGAAATGAACCGTCTGCCCGGTCTCGTAGCCGGCGGTGAACAGCGACTGGCTGTTGGCCACCGTCAGAGCGACCGGGCGGCAGACGAAGGCCTGCCCGGCGTTGCGCATCAGCGCGCCGGGCAGCAGCCCGCTCTCGGTCAGCACCTGGAAGCCGTTGCAGATGCCGAGCACCGGCACGCCGCGCCCGGCGGCGGCGATGACCGCCTGCATGATCGGGCTGCGCGCGGCCATCGCGCCCGAGCGCAAATAGTCGCCGTAGGAGAACCCGCCGGGCAGCGCGATGAAGTCGAGCCGCTCGGGCAGCTCGGCGTCGCCGTGCCACACACGCAGCGCCGGGGTGCCGGAGACCTTCTCGAGCGCCACCGCGAGGTCGCGGTCGCAGTTCGAGCCGGGGAAAGTGACGACGGCGGCGCGGAAGCTCATCAGGCTGTCTCCAGCTTCTCGACCCGGTAGTTCTCGATCACGAGATTGGCGAGCAATTGGCGGCACATCGCGTCGAGCGCCTCGTCGCTGGTGCCGTCGGCCACGTCGAGCTCGATCAGCCGGCCGACGCGCACGTCCGCGATCCCGTCGAACCCGAGACCCTCGAGCGCATGGTGCACGGCGCGGCCTTGCGGATCGAGCACGCCGGGCTTGAGGCTGACGTGGATGCGGACCTTCATCGGGCGGCGCCTTCTGCTGGGGGAGGGGAATCGCGCGAGCCTATGGCGATTGTGGCGCCGAGGGGCAAGGCCCCGGACCCTGCGGGGCAGGGGGTTTGTTGATGAAGTGCATACGGGCGCGGCATCTACGCAAGCTCCGGCTGGCAGCGAGTGCAGAGGAGTCGGCCAGAACATAACAGGAACTTTGCGTGTAGGAGAGGTCTTTTTGCCCAGCCTCAGCCGTCGTCGTCCGCCGCGCGGTTCTGCGACAGCGCGGCGCCTTCGCGCTTGAGCGGGCGCGAGACCGGGCAGACCTGCTGGACGTAGGAGTTGAGCGTGTTGGCGAGGCTGTCGGGCACGAGGCGGTAGTAGACGAACTGGCCGCGCTTCTCGCTTTCGACGAGCCCGGCGTTCTCGAGCACCGCGAGGTGTTGCGACACCGCGGGCTTCGACATCGCGAAGCGCGAGGCGATCTCGCCCGCGTTGAGCTCGGCCTCGGCGAGGAAGGCGAGGATCTTGCGCCGGGGGGCGGAGGCGAGCGCTTCGAAGACCTTTTGCATGGACCTAATTAAGGAATCAGTTAACTGCTTGACAACCCCTCGCGTACGATTAAGCAATGAGTTAAATACCTAGAGCCGAAGGGGGGACTCGATGGACGACCGGTGCAGGGTCAACAGCCTGATCGAGAACGAGGGCAGCAGTCCGGTCAGCGGGACCGTCCGCTGGGACCCGCTGCACTCGGCCTGGCACGGCGCGATGCTCGCCGCCTCGCTGATCTTCGCGCCGCTGCTGTTCAGCTGGAGCGCGCTCGCGGCGTTCCTCGTGCTGACCGGCGGTTCGTTGCTGCTCGGGCACAGCCTGGGCTTCCACCGCCGGTTGATCCACCGCAGCTTCGAGACGCCGTTGTGGCTCGAGCGCGTGCTCGTGTGGATCGGCACCTGCGTCGGCATGGGCGGGCCGCTGTGGATGATCCGCACGCACGACTTGCGCGACTGGGCGCAGCGCCAGGCCGACTGCCACGACTATTTCGCGCACCGCGGCGGCATGCTCCGCGACTACTGGTGGCAGGTCCATTGCCGGCTCGAGCTCGACGCCCCGCCGCGCTTCGATTTCGGCCGCGCCGGCCGCGACCGGTTCTACCGCATGCTCGAAGCGAGCTGGATGGCGCAGCAGCTGCCGGTCGCGGCGCTGCTCTACGCCGCGGGCGGCTGGGGCTGGGTGGTGTGGGGCGTGTGCCTGCGGGTCACCGTGTCGGTCACCGGGCACTGGTTCGTCGGCCATCTCGCGCACACGCGCGGGCCGCAGTCGTGGCTGGTCAATCATGCCGGGGTGCAAGCGCACGACGTGCCGTGGGCGGCCATCCCGACGATGGGCGAAGCGTGGCACAACAACCATCATGCCTACCCCGGCTCGGCGCGGATCGGGCTCTACCAGGGCCAGTCGGACTGGGGCTACGCGGTGATCCGCCTGCTCGAGCGGGCCGGGCTCGCGTGGAACGTCGTGTTGCCGGAGGACCTCGATCGCACGGCGGCCCTGCGGCCGGCACCGCGGGCCGCGAGGCGCGAAACGCAGCGGCCGGTCCGGGTCCGCGGAGCGCTGCAGTGAACCGGCTCGGCACGGAGATCGGCTCGCGCCTGCTTTACCTCGTGCTCGCGGCAGACCTGATCCTGTCGCAGCACCTCGCCGCATGGGCGCTGATCTCGCTTCACCGGCCGAGGCCGTCGGTGGATGCTGCATTCTGGCTCATGCCGCTGCGCGAGGTGCTCAGCCTGAGCAGTCTGTCGGCGCTGTCGGCCGCAGGGGCATTCGCCTATAGCCTCGCGGTTGCATGGGGGCTGGCGCTGCTGTCGTTCCGGCGCGCGCGGCTGGCCAACGGCGGGACCATGCTGGCGGTTCTGAGCGTGGTGCCGGTGATCCAGCTTGGGGCGATTCCACTGCTCGCGCTCTGGCCGACGCGTACGCCGCCGGAGCCGGATCCCGCGGCCGAGGCCGAACTTCCGGCGAGCCGCAAACCCGATATCGTGCACGGGCTGCTTGCCGGAATCGCCATCGTGGTGCTCGCGGTGCTGGTCTCGGCGGTGACTTTCGGGGCCTACGGTTGGGGTCTGTTCGTGATGACGCCGTTCACGGTCGGCATGACCACCGGCTACCTTGTCAACCGGCGCGTGGACCAGGGCGGCGCGGAAACCGTCGGCCTGGTCACGGCCGCGGCCGGGCTCGGCAGCCTCGCGCTGATGGTGCTCGCGCTCGAAGGCGCGGTGTGCATCCTGATGGCCGCGCCGCTGGCGATCCCGGTCGCGTGGGTCGGCGGCGCGATCGGCCGCGACCTCGCGCAAATCGGTCGCAACCGGCGCAACCCGCTGGCGAGCGTCGCGGTCCTGCCGATGGTGTTCATGCTCGAAGCGGCGATGCCGCCCGACGTGCCGATCGCGACCGCGCGGCAGATCGAGATCGCCGCGCCGCCCGAAGCGGTGTGGGACGCGCTGACCAGCGCCGAACCGATCCGCGTTCGCCCCGGGCTGACCGCCGCAGCGGGCCTCGCCTACCCGATCGGCGGGCGGATCGACGGCGCGGGCGTGGGCCGGACCCGCATCGGCACGTTCTCGACCGGGATCGCGCGCGAGCGGGTCACCGCATGGGTCCCCGGGCGCACGCTGGCGTTCAAGGTGCTGAGCCAGCCCGCGGCGATGGAGGAGATGAGCCCGTATCGCCGCGTCCATGCGCCGCACCTGATCGGCTACTTCGACACCGAGGAGACGCGGTTCGATCT
>CBHWED010000001.1:0-45377 GCA_966112795.1 uncultured bacterium | reverse complement strand
GTGAAGGGCGAGCCCGATCTGATTGTCGTCGGCGGCGGCTCCGCCGGGCTCGCCTGTGCCGCGCGGCTCGCTGAAGGCGGGCTGCGCGTGCTGCTGGTCGAGGCGGGCAAGGACCACCACGACCCGCGTCTCGCGGTTCCGGCGCTGATGAGCGCGCTGGTGCACAAGCCCGGGTTCGACTGGTGCTACACCGCCGAGCCCGACCCGTCGGTCGGCGGGCGGCCCGACGTCTGGCCCGCGGGCCGGCGGCTCGGCGGCGGCAGCTCGATCAACGGCATGATGTTCATCCGCGGCCACAAGTGGGACTACGATCACTGGGCCACGCTCGGCGCCACCGGCTGGGACTACGCGAGCGTTCTCCCGTACTTCCGCCGGCTCGAGCACAACGAGCGCGGCGCCGATGACTGGCGCGGCGAGGGCGGCCCGATCCACGTGTCCGAGGTCCGCTCACGCTATGCGATCACCGACGAGTGGATCGCGGCGGCCGAGGAGGCCGGCATCCCGCGCTCGCCCGACCTCAACGGCGAGCACGCCGAAGGCGTCGACCTGATCCAGCTCTCTCAGCGGGCGGGCCTGCGCTGCTCGACCGCGGCCGGCTACTTGCGCCGCAAGCCCGCGACGCTCGAGGTGCTGACCGAAGCGCAGGTGCTGCGGCTCGAGGTCGCGGATGGCCGCGCGACCGGGGTCACCTTGCGTCGCGGCGGCGAGGTGCTGACGCTGTCGGCCAGGGCCGGTGTCGTGCTCAGCGCCGGCGCGCTCAACACCCCGCGCTTGCTGATGCTTTCGGGAATCGGACCCGCGGGCCAGCTCCAGGAGCACGGCATTGCGGTGATCCGCGACCTTCCCGGCGTCGGGCAGAACCTGCAGGAGCACCCGGGCTGCCACCTGGTCAACGCGGTCTCGGCGCACACGCTCAACGACGACGCGCGCGGCCTCGCCGGCCTGCGCCAGCTGTTCGCGCTTGCCTTCGCCCGGAGCGGCGCGCTGACCACCGGGATCGGCCATGCCCAGGCCTTCGTGAAGAGCCGCGAGGGCCTGCCGGCGCCCAACCTCCAGCTCGCCTTCAGCGCGTTCGCGTTCGAGATCACGCCCAAGGGCAACCTTGCGTTGGCCAAGAGCAGCGCGGTCAGCACGTTCGTCGCGCTAATGCGGCCGCAGTCGCGCGGGCGGATTGCGCTGCGCTCGAGCGATCCCGACGCCGCGCCGCTGATCGAGCATCAGCTCCTCGGTCACGAGGACGACGCGCAGCAACTCGTCGAAGGGCTCGAGATCGCGCGCCGGATCATGGCCCAGCCGGCGATCGCCGGCGAGGTCACTGCCGAGATCCGCCCCGGCGCCGCGGCCGACAGCCGCGAGGCGCTGCGCGGTTACGTCGGCGCGGCGACGATCCCGATGTTCCACCCGGTCGGCACCGCCAGGATGGGTGCGCCCGACGATCCGCTGGCCGTCGTCGCCCCCGATTGCCGCTTGCGCGGGGTCGACAGCCTGTGGGTCGCCGACGCCTCGATCATGCCGACGATCCCGCAGGGCAACACCAACGCCACCGCGATCATGATCGGCGAGCGCGCCAGCGATCTCGTGCTGGCGGCTGTCGGGCGGGGCGCTTCCGCGATATGAGGCGCCCATGCTGACCCTCTCCTGCCATTGCGGCCAGATCCGCGTCACCATCTCCAAGCAGCCCGAGTACGTCCACGAGTGCAATTGCTCGCTGTGCAGCGCCACCGGCGCGCGCTGGGCCTACTTCGATCCATCGGAAGCGGCCGTCGAAGGCACTGCGACGCGCTATTGCCGCCAGGACAAGGACGAGCCGAACGCGGAGATCCACTTCTGCGCCACCTGCGGCTCGACCACCCACTTCACGCTGACGCCGGCCGCGGCGGCCAAGTTCGGCAACACGCTGATGGGCGTCAACATGCGGCTGGCCGACGAGAGCGATCTCGCCGGCATCGAGTTGCGCTATCCCGATGGCCAGGCGTGGTCGGGCGCAGGCGAGTTCGCCTACGTGCGCGAGGCGACGACCCTCGGCCGCAGGGCGCCGCCCGAGTGAAGCGGCCGGCGGGCGCCGCGACGGTCGTTGCGAAGGCCTTGCTGGCGCTGGCGCTCGCGGTTCTCGGCATGGCCGGCGCGCATGCGCAAGTCCTCCCCGAAGGTCCGATCCTCGCCGCCGCCGACTTGCGCGAGGGCCAGCCGCTCGACGGCACCTGGACTTATTCGATCGATCCTTACCGCGACGGGGCTGCCGGCTTCCATGGCGATCCGGCCGGAACCGGACACCGGCGCTGGGACGATGTCGACGTGGGGCGGGCGCGCGCGGCCGATCCGCTGGCGCTGTTCGAATACGACATGGACACTGCCCCTCAGGCCGAGTTGCCCGCGAGCTGGCTGACCCACGCGCCCGAGATGCGCCACTACCAAGGGCTCGTCTGGTACCAGCGCCGGTTCGACGCCGCGCCGCAGCCGGGCATGCGCTACTTCGTCCGCTTCGGTGCGGCCAACTACGCAGCCGAGGCCTGGCTCAACGGCCATCGCCTCGGCGCGCACGAGGGCGGCTTCACGCCGTTCGCGTTCGAGGTCACCGGCCTGCTGCGCGAAAGCGGCAACCGGCTGGTGGTCAGTGTGGACTCGACCCACACCGACCGCACCGTCCCGCCGCCGGTGACCGACTGGGAGCCTTACGGCGGGATCACCCGCTCGGTCCGCCTGATCGCGGTGCCCGAGACCTATGTCGACGATGCCTGGGCACGCCTCGACGCCGCCGGGCACATTCGCGTCGACGTCGCGCTCAACGGGCCGCAAGCCGCCGGTCGCGAGGTCGAGCTGGCGATCGCCGGGCTCGGCATTCGTACCCGGGCCGCGGCCGACAGCACGGGCCGGGTGCATTTCGAAGTCCCGCCACCCGAGAGCCTCAGGCGCTGGTCGCCCGACGATCCCATGCTCTACGAGGTGACCGCCACGGCCGGTGCGGACGCCTGGCGCGATCGTGTCGGCTTCCGCACCGTCGCGGTCAGGGGATCGCAAATCCTGCTCAATGGCGAGCCCGTGTTCCTGCGCGGGGTCAGCCTGCACGAGGAGGAGATCGGCGCCGATCCCACGCGCCATATCACTCCCGAGGCCGCGCGCGCGTTGCTCGCGCGGGTCAAGAACGGCCTCCATGGCAACCTCGTCCGCCTCGCCCACTATCCGCACGACGAAACCATGGTGCGCATGGCCGACGAGCTCGGCCTGCTCGTGTGGAGCGAGGTGCCGGTTTACTGGCGCATCGCGTGGGACGATCCCGACACGCTCGCCGCCGCGCGTCGCATGCTCGCCGAGAACATCCTGCGCGATCGCAACCGCGCCGCGATCGCGCTGTGGAGCGTCGGCAACGAAACTCCGGTAACCGATGCGCGCAATGTCTTCATGGCCCGGCTCGCGGCCGACGTCCGCGCGCTCGATCCCGATCGGCTGGTGACCGCGGCACTGCTCACCGAGCGCGACGACAGCGAGGGGCATCCGGTGCTGCGTCTCGCCGACCCGCTGGCCGAAGCGGTCGATGTCCTCGCGGTCAACACCTACAACGGCTGGTACGGTCCCGATCGGCCGGCCGATCTCGCCCGCTTCGAATGGCGCCTTCCCGCCGATCGTCCGCTGATCCTGTCCGAGCTCGGCGCCGACGCCAAATACGGTCTCCACGAGACTGGCACCGAGCCGCACAAGTTCTCCGAGGAATACCAGGCCGAATATTACCGCCACACGCTGGCGATGGCTGCGCGCATTCCCACGCTCGACGGAATGTCGCCGTGGATCCTCAAGGACTTCCGCTCCCCCCGCCGCCAGCTCGGCGGCGTGCAGGACGGCTGGAACCGCAAGGGCCTGATCAGCGAGCTCGGCGAGGAAAAGCTGGCATTCGCGGTGCTGGCGCGGTGGTATGCGGAAAAAGGGAAGGGGCCCGCGGGCAACTCCGACTAGCGCTTCACTTCGCCCGCATCGCCGGCACGAACTTCTCCCTCACCGCCTCGCCGAGCAGGCTCACCGGCAGCAGCCCCTGGCCGACGATGAAGTCGTTGAACGCCATCCGGTCGAACTTGTCGCCGAGCGCGAGCTCGGTCGCCACGCGCAAGTCGGCGAGCTGGGTGTAGCCGTAGAAGTAGCTGCCCGCCTGTCCCGGCGCGCGGAAGGTGTACCGGTCGATCTCCTGCTTGACCATCGCCGGCGAGAACCCGTCCTCCTCGAGGATGCGCTGCGCGGTGGCGACGTCGGTCAGGCCGAGGTTGAGCATCGGATCGAGCATCGCCCGGCTCTGCCGCAGCAGCCGGTGCTGAAGGGCGATGAGCTGGCCTTCGACCGGCTCGTAAGGCAGCATCTCGGCCTCGGCGTAGAGCGCCCAGCCTTCGACGTTGACGCTGTTGAACGCATAGAGCGCGCGCGCCTGGCTGACGCCGTTCTCGACCATCTGCGCGAACTGCAGCTCGTGCCCGGGCCGCCCTTCGTGCACGCTCAGCGTCCACGCCGCGGCGTCGAAGTTGAAGTCGTTGGCGGTCACGGTGGCGCCCGGATAGACCCCGGTGGTCAGCACGAATGTGCCGCGCTCGCCGGTGTTGCCGATCAACCGCGGCGGGTTCATGTGCGGCGCCGGGCTCGCCGCGTTCTCCGCGTCGCTGCCGAGCCGCATCAGCACCGGATAGTCGGGCAGCGTGACGATCCGCTCGCGCGCGGCGATCTGCTGGATCTGTCCGAGCACCTCGGCGTAGTGCGCTTCCATCTGCTCGTTCGGGATCGTGCGCTTCTTGAGCTCGGCGAGCACCGACGGATAGTCGGTCGCGGCGAACCCGAACTTGGCTGCGACCTGCGGCGCCAGCGCCTGCATCTGCGCGCGCGTCTCGTAGAATGCCCGCCGCGCCCGCGCGACGAGCTCCTCGGGCGGCAGGTCGATGCCATACTGCTTGAGCTGGAACGCGTAGATCTCGGGCGGCTGGCGGAAGTCGTCGCGCGCCACTGGCAGGATCTCGCTTCGGGTCCACGCCGAGTAGTCGGCGAACTGCCGCTCCATCGCCGCAAGCGCCGGCTCGGCGCCTTCGACGTGGTACTTGGCGAACAGCTCGCGGATGCCCGCGACATAAGTGTCGACCTTCGACAGCGCGTCCTCGACGTCGCCCTTGTAGGGCCCGACCTTGCCCGCCCCGCGGCTGTCCGCGTAGCGGTCGCGCGCGAGCTGCGTCAGCGCCACGGTGCCCTGATAGCGCCCGGTATAGCGCTGCAGCAGCTCGACCGCCTTGGCGCGCCGCGCCGGCGCGATCTGGTCGTCGAGCAGCGCGTTGAGGTTGCCGAACACCAGTTGCGGCACGTCATACCAGTCGAGCATCAGCCGGTCGCTGAGCCGGGTGCCCTCGATGTCGCGCTCGAGCGAATCGATCAGGATCTCGATGTCCTGCTTGACGTTCGGATCGCTCTCCGTGCCGAGCGCTACGCGCAGCTCGGCGAGCTTGGCCTGCTCGGCGGCGATGAATCGCTCGGACAGGTTCGGCCCGAGATCGATCGCCTTGCCGTCGTACTGCTCGAGCCCGCTCTGCGAGGCACCCTCGGGCTGGAACTCGGCCTGCATCTGGATGACTTGCTGGGTCAGCGCATTGCTGCGCTCGACCCACGGCTGGCTCGGCGCCTGCTCCTGCGCGGCTGCCGGGGCGGCGGCGTAGACGGCGAATGCGCATATCAGCGCGGCGATCGGCTTGAGCATCGAGAAACCCCTCATCGTCTGCGACTCGTCATCGCACGCCCGCCACGCGCTGCAAATCCTCGGCGGCCGATGATCTGCGGAAGACCAATGTCGGTCGGTGAACCGATGAGCGGGGCTGCAACTCGTCGCGTCATCCGCTCGCTTCGTCGCGCTCTCGGCCGAGGGTGATCCATGTTGGGGCGTCCGACCGCGATCCCGACACATTCTGCCGTCATCACGGCTGCCAGGATCACTCAATGGCGCACTATAGTCTCATCTACCGCGCTGCGGGCCTCGATCCCGACAAGCGCATCGAGTTTCACGGCGAAGACCCGGGTCGTGCCCTGCTTCTTGCACATCAAGAATCCGACGATCGCCCGGCCGAGCTGTGGAAGGACGGCGAGCAGATCTGCACGATCCGCCGTGTCGGCGACGACGGTCCCGATTACTGGATGATCAGCCCAGCCGCGTAACCCAGCCGTGCGTATCCTCGGCCTCGCCGCGCTGGATCGCGACGAGCCGTGCGCGCAGCCGCGTAGTCAGCTGGCCGGGGCCTCCGCTGCCGATCGCGAACTCGCCCTTGTGCCCGGCCACGCGCCCGATCGGCGTGACCACCGCCGCGGTGCCGCAGGCGAAGCATTCGACCAGCCGGCCGCTCTCTGCGTCGGCACGCCACTGGTCGATGCCGTAGCGCTCCTCGCGCACGGTCAGGCCTTCCTCGCGCGCCAGCTCGAGCAGGCTCTCGCGGGTGATGCCGGGCAGGATCGTGCCGCCGAGCGGCGGGGTGACCAGCGTGCCGTCGTCGAACGCGAAGAACACGTTCATCCCGCCGAGTTCCTCGACCCAGCGGTGCTCGGCTGCATCGAGGAACACCACCTGGTCGTGGCCATGGGCGATCGCCTCGGCCTGCGGCACGAGGCTCGCGGCATAGTTGCCGCCGCACTTGGCCGCGCCGGTGCCGCCGGGGGCGGCGCGGGTGTAGTCCTCGGAAACCCAGATCGACACCGCCGGGGCGCCCGACTTGAAGTAGTTGCCCGCCGGGCTGCAGATGACGAGGAACTTGTATTCCTTGGCCGGCCGCACGCCGAGGAAGGGCTCGGAAGCGAACATGAACGGCCGCAGGTAGAGCGAGCCGCCCTCGACCGCCGGAAACCAGTCGCGGTCGGCGAGGACCAACTGGCGCACGGCCTCGACGAACACGTGCTCGGGCAGCTCGGGCATCGCCAGCCGCCGCGCCGAGGCGTTGAAGCGGCGCGCGTTCTCGTCGGGGCGGAACAGCGCGATGCCGCCGTCGGCGAGGCGGTAGGCCTTGAGCCCTTCGAAGATCTCCTGGGCGTAGTGGAGCACGGCCGCCGCCGGATCGAGCGTCAGCGGTCCGCGCGGGCCGAGCGTCGCGTCATGCCAGCCGCGGCCTTCGCTCCACTCGATCGTCACCATGTGATCGGTGAACACCTTGCCGAAGCCCGGGTCGGCAATGGCCTCGGCGCGCGTGGCACCGGGGACGGGGGCAGGGTGGGGGATGCGGGTGAAATCGAGAGCGGGCGCGTCGGCCATCGAATCCTGGTCCTTATCTCGTGCGATATCGGTGTAAGTTAGAAAATTACAGTATCGCAAGAGAAATTGTAATATTTGGTAAGCGTTGAAACGGTCTCTTTCAAAACCAACGCTCAACTGGCTGGCGTCGCCCTAGACCGGGATTGTCCAAATGAGAAGGGCGGCCCCGGTATCCCGAGAACCGCCCTCCGCATGGTCAGCGGCCGGTACAGCCGCCCACGAAGCCTCTATCGGCGATAGAAGTGATTACCGATAATGCTCCGCGAGGGTCGTCACCGACCTCCCTGCTGAACCATGAGACATCGGATCACCTCCTTTCGCGCTTTGGAAGCCATGCTTCGGTTTCACCCGAAGCCGAGCCGGCGTGGACCGCTGGCCTGCCTGGAATGTGAGTCACGCGAGTCGTTAACGCAAGACTTGAATTTCTGTTTTTCCCCGTCAGAATCCCACACTTCGCCCCGCGTCGCGCGGGTCTCCGTCAGCGGCAGTCTTCGATCACCCGGGTGAGCTCGGGGTAGGGGGGCACGTAAAGTGTCGGCAGGCCCGCGCTTTCCACCGCGAAACGCCCCTTAGAGAACGCGATCGCGTCGAGCAGCGGATCGCTCGCCGCCAGCGATGCCGCGGTCGATCCGGGGGTCGCGGTCAGACTCAGCGAGCGCGCTCCGAATTCGCTGCGGACGACCAGAGTCGGCGCGAACTCGTTGCCGACGCCGGCACGCGTGAGCGCGATCGTGCCCGCGGCGCAGCGCAAGGTCAGCAGCACGCCGCCGTCCGGCCCGGCGAACGTCGCCGTCCCCGAAGCATAGCTCCAGTCGCCCGGCGTGACCGGCGCATCGATCCAGTTGCCGGCGAACGGCGGCGGTGCGGGCGCGGGAGCCGGCGCGGGCCTCGGCGCAGGCGCCGGAGCCGGGGCCGGCGTCGGCGTCGGGGTGGGGGCAGGCGTGGGTACGCACGCCGCAAGCGCGAGGAAGCCCGCGCCCGTCAGCAAGGCTCGCACGGTCAGCTGCATGCGGCGAACACCCGGCTGATGCCCGGATGGCCGGGCACGCGCAGCGGCGCCGCGCCGGCACCGGTCAGCTCGATCACCGCGGCGGGATCGGCGAACGCGGCGAAGATCGGCTGCGTCCCGTCGACCTGGGCGGTCAGCCCGAGCGCGCCGCCGGGCGACATCATCACGTCGGCCTTCTGTGCGCCGATGGTGATGCGGAAGCGTGCCGGCTGGGCCGTGGTGCCGGCACGGCTGAGGCTCAGCGCGCGGTTGGCGCGATCGCAGGCGAGCACGAGCGCGTCGGCGCCGCCCTGCTCGTGGAACGTAGCGCTCGCACCGCCGCCGGTCTCGCCGACCAGCCATTCGCCCGCGGCGAGCGGGGTTCCGTCGGGCGCCTGCGTCGGCAACGCCTGCGTGGTCAGCGTCGGCGAAGGACTCGGCGTGGCCTCGTCCGACTGTTGCGAGCAGGCCGCGAGCGCAACGGGAAGAAGCGGCAGGGCAAGGCGAAGACGCATCGGACAAGGCTCCTGTTGCGGGAAAGGACCGTCGGGCAAGCAACAAGCGCTGGCCTGCCCCGTTCCCCCGCCGTATCGGTCCGGGATGGCGGAGAAAAGACGGATCGACCAGCTGCTCGTGGAGCGCGGGCTAGCGGAAAGCCGCGCTCGCGCGCAAGCGCTGGTGATGGCCGGGCTGGTCTTCGCCGGGGAAGCGCGTGTCGACAAGCCGGGCCAGCAGGTCCGCGCCGACGCAGCGCTCGAGGTGCGCGGCCGCGACCACCCCTGGGTCGGCCGCGGCGGGGTCAAGCTCGACGGCGCGATCGACCACTTCGGCCTCGATCCCAAAGGCGCCGTGGCGATGGACATCGGCAGCTCGACCGGCGGCTTCACCGAAGTCCTGCTCGCCCACGGTGCGGCGCATGTCTTCGCGGTCGACGTCGGCACCAACCAACTCGCCTGGAAGCTGCGCCAGGACCCGCGCGTCACCGTGCTCGAGCAGACCAACGCCCGCGCGCTGACCGCGCAGCAGATCGATCGTCCGTGCGACTGGGTGGTCTGCGACGCCTCGTTCATCGGCCTCGCCAAAGTGCTCGAGGTCCCGCTGATCCTGGCAGAGCCGCGCTGCACCCTGGTCGCGCTGATCAAGCCGCAGTTCGAGGTCGGCCGCGACGAGGTCGGCAAGGGCGGCATCGTCCGCGATCCCGCGCTTCATGCCCGGGTGTGCGACGAAGTGCGCGGCTGGCTCGAGGGTGACGGCTGGCGCGTGCTCGGCATCGCCGAAAGCCCGATCAAGGGCACCGAGGGCAACGTCGAGTTCCTGATCGCGGCGCAGCGCGGATAGCGCTCCCGAAACGAGACCGACACGCGCGCCACGTTGCGTCGTGCGGTCCGCGCCGCCATACCGCTGCCGATTCGTCGAAGGGAGCCGTCCTTGAACCGCCTCGCCTCGCCTGCCCAACTTCGCGCCAGCGTCTTGCGCTGGGCGCTGTTCCTGGTCCCGGCAGTGATGCTGCTCGGGTTCCTGTCCGGCCAATACGCAGGCAGCACGGCGGACAACCCGTGGTTCGCGGCGCTCGACAAGCCGGCGACGTTCCCGCCGCCGGTCACCTTCGCAATAGTCTGGCCCGTGCTCTACGCGCTCATGGGTTTTGCGCTGGCGCTGGTCTGCGCCGCCTGGCGCGCGCGCTACCGGCTGCCGGCAATCCTCGCGTTCGTGCTCCAGTTAGCGCTCAACCTCGCCTGGTCGCCGGTGTTCTTCGGCGAGCATCAAATCACGCTGGCGCTGTGGATCCTCGTTGCGCTCGACCTCGCGGTAATCCTCACGCTGGTGTTGTTCTGGAAGGTCCGCCGCGTGGCCGGGCTGCTACTGCTGCCCTACGTCGCCTGGATCCTGTTCGCGACGCTGCTCAACTGGCAGTTCCTTCAGCTCAACCCCGATGCCGACGGCGCGCGGGGCGTGTCGAACGCGGTGCAGCGGATCGAGCTTTAGCTTGCGCTCGCCCGAGGCTCGGACCAGAGAGGCCGCCATGCAAAGCGACAACCCGATCATCGCCGACTTCGTCAAGCTCGCCAACAGCGCCGCCGGCACGCTCGCCGGGATGACCCGCGAGGCACGCGAAGGCGCGCGCGAGCGGATGAAGGAGGCCCTCGGCGGGCTCGACTTCGTCAGCCGCGAGGAGTTCGACGCGGTCAAGGACATGGCGAGCCGCGCGCGCGAGGATAGCGCCAGGCTCGAGGCGCGCATCGCCGCGCTCGAGGCCAAGCTTCCCAAGTAACCCTGCACCACCAAACGCCGCCGGCAGCCGCGTCCCGCGGCCTGCGCTCGACCGATCCATCGGAGGACCCGAATGAGCTTCACCATCTACGACGCTTCCGCCCCGGTCTTCGTCAGCACGCTCAAGAACATGCGCGCCTGGCTCGATAAGGCGGCGAGCGAAGGCGACCCGGCGGCGCTGGTCGAGGCGCGTCTGGCCGAGGACATGAAGCCGCTCACCGCGCAGTACCAGTTCGCCTCGGACTCGGCGAAGAACGCGATCGCCCGGCTGGCCGGCATCGACGCCCCGGTGATGCCCGACACCGAAACCACTTTCGCCGAGCTGCAGGCCCGCTGCGACAAGACCATCGCCTTCATCGAGGGCGTCGATCCGTCGGCGCTCGCGGGGAGCGAGGAGCGCGAGGTGCAGATCAAGTTCCCGAGCGGGATGGGATATCGCTTCGCCGGCGGCGACTACTTGCGCCGCTTCGCGCTGCCGAACTTCTATTTCCACGCCACCACGGCCTACGCGATCCTGCGCGCGCAGGGGATTTCGCTGGGCAAGCCCGACTACCTCCAGCACCTCGGGATGCCCGAGCAGCTCTGAGGTCATCCTCCCCGAAGCGGGGAGGGGGACCACCCGCAGGGTGGTGGAGCGGCACCCTCGGTGGGCGTAGTGTCTGTCGAGGGTGCCCCTCCACCATGCTTCGCAGGGTCCCCCTCCCTCGTCGGGGTAGGATCGCGTAGACCGCACCGATGCACTTGCGCGCCCCCGCGATCCTGCTCGCCGCCCGCGCCCACGGCGAGACCGCGGTCGTCGCGCGCCTGCTGACCGAGGAGCACGGCGTCGTCGCCGGCTACGTCGCCGGCGGCCGCGGGCGCCAGCTCCGCCCGGTGGTGATCCCCGGCAACCTCGTCGAGCTGCAGCTCAGCGCCCGCTCGGACAGCCAGCTTCCGTTCGCCAAGCTCGAGCTGCTCGAAAGCCGCGGCCCCTGGCTCGGCGAGCCGCTGCCGGCCGCGGCGATCGGCTGGGCCGCGGCGCTCACCGCCACCGCCTTGCCCGAGCGCCAGCGCTATCCGACGCTCTATCAGGCCTTGTCCGGCCTGCTCACGGCGATCTGCCACGCCCCTTCGGCGCGCGGCTGGGCGGCGGCGCTGGTCGGCTACGAGACGCTGCTGCTGCGCGAACTCGGCTACGGCGGCAGCCCGCCGTCGCAAGCCGACTTCGCCCAGAGCCTCGCCGCGATGGACCGGCTCGCGGTGCATCTCGATCACTACCTGCTTGCCGACCGGCGCGGCGATGTTATGGCCGCGCGCTCGCGCCTCAGGGAACTATTGGGACGGATATGAAGATCGCATGCCTCGCCGGTGACGGGATCGGCCCCGAGATCATGGCCGAGGCGCGCCGGGTGCTCGACGCGCTCGAGCTGCCCGGGGTCGAGGTGTGGGATGCCGACGTCGGCGGTGTGGGCTATCACCGCCACGGCCACCCGCTCCCGCCCGAGACGCTCGAGCTGGCCAAAGCTGCCGATGCGGTGCTGTTCGGCGCGGTCGGCGATCCGTCGTGCGACGCGCTCGAGCGTCATCTGCGTCCCGAGCAGGCGATTCTCGGCTTGCGCCAGGCGCTCGGCCTGTTCGCCAACTTGCGCCCGGCGACGATGTTCCCCGGTCTCGAGGACCTGTCGGCCCTGCGCCCCGAAGTCGCCCGCGCGATCGACCTGCTCATCGTCCGCGAGCTCAACGGCGACGTCTATTTCGGCGAGAAGGCGATCCGCACGCTCGACGACGGCCGCCGCCAGGGGTTCGACTTCATGTCCTACGCCGAGGACGAGGTCCGGCGCATCGCCCACGTCGGCTTCAAGGCCGCGCAGGGCCGGCAGAAGCGGCTGTGCAGCGTCGACAAGGCCAACGTGCTCGAGACCAGCCAGCTGTGGCGCGACGTGGTGATCGAGGTTTCCGCCGAATACCCCGACGTCGAGCTCAGCCACATGTACGTCGACAACGCCGCGATGCAGCTCGTGCGCAATCCCGGGCAGTTCGACGTCGTCGTTACCGGCAACCTGTTCGGCGACATCCTCTCGGACCAGGCTTCGATGTGCGTCGGCTCGATCGGCCTGCTCGCCAGTGCCTCGCTCGGCGAGCAGCAGACGCAGTGGGGCACCAAGGGCCTCTACGAGCCGATCCACGGCTCGGCGCCCGACATCGCCGGGCAGGGCAAGGCCAACCCGATGGCGATGATCCTGAGCCTGGCGATGATGCTGCGCCACTCGTTCGGGCGCGAGGCCGAGGCGGCACGGGTCGAGGCGGCGGTGGCCCAGGCGCTGGCCGACGGGATCAAGGGCGCGGATCTCGGCGGCAACGCCGGCACCCGCGCGATCGGCGAGGCGGTCCTTGAGCGGCTCTGAGCCCGGCCTGCAACTTGCGGTCGTCCTGCCGACTTACAACGAGCGCGCCAATATCGCGCCGATGGTCGACAAGCTCGAGGCCGCGCTCGGCACGTCGGGCTGGGAAGCGATCTTCGTCGACGACGACAGCAAGGACGGCACCGCCGACGAGGCACGCCGCATCGCCGCCGCCGATCCGCGCATCCGCGTGCTCCAGCGCTTCGGCCGGCGGGGTCTCGCCAGCGCGGCGATAGAGGGCATGTGCGCCACCGCGGCGCCGGTCGTCGCGGTGATGGACGCCGACCACCAGCACGACCCGGCGCTGCTGCCGCAGATGCTCGCGGCGGTTCAGTCGGGCGACTACGACATCGCAGTCGCCTCGCGCTTCGCCGAGGGCGCGAGCATGGACGCGTGGAACCGGCCCGACCGCGAGAAGGCCTCGGCTCTGGCCAACAAGCTCGCCCGCAAGGTCACTGGCGTCGCGCTGACCGATCCGATGAGCGGCTACTTCATGCTGCGCACCGAGACGCTACGGCGCGACGCGCCGCGCCTCTCGGGCATCGGCTTCAAGATCCTGCTCGACATCCTCGCCACCGTCGACGCGCCGTTGCGGGTCAAGGAATTCCCGCTGCACTTCGCGGCCCGCGCCGAAGGCGAAAGCAAACTGGACCATACCGTGGTGTTCGAATTCCTCGTCGGCCTCTACGACAAGTGGCTCGGCCGGATCATCCCGACCCGCTTCGCGCTGTTCGGCACGATCGGCGCGGCCGGCGTGGTCGTGCACATGGCCGTGCTCTCGGCGTTCCTCACGGTGTTCGGCGGAAGCTTCAAGGAGCACCTGATCACCGATTTCGAGGTCGGCCAGACGCTCGCCGCGCTCGTGGCCATGACCTTCAACTTCACGCTCAACAACGTGCTGACTTATGCCGACCAGCGCCTGAGCGGCCCGGCGGCGCTGCTGCGCGGCTGGCTCAAGTTCGCGCTGACCTGCTCGGTCGGCCTGCTCGCCAACATCGGCGTGGCCGCGGCGCTGGTGCGCTTCGGAGTTCACACTTATCCGGCCGCGCTCAGCGGGATCGTCATCGGCTCGGTGTGGAACTACGCGCTGTCGAGCCGCTTCGTCTGGGGCCGCTTCGGCTGATCAGCGCCAGCTGTTGAGCCACGCGTAGTCGAGGAACGCCCGCCCGTCGTCGAGCGGGGCAGCGGTCAGGATCGGCCAGAAGTAGGCGAACAGCCCACAGGCGACGAGCAGCACCAGCACCACCGCGCGTTTCCCCCAGCGTCCCCCACGCCGCCACAGCTCGTCGAGCGCCAGCGCGAGGCCGGCCATCAGGAAGCAGCCGGGCAGGAAGTAGTGGTAGTAGAACTGCACCGGCTTGGGCGCGACGATCCACATCCCGAAGCTCGCCGCGTAGAGCACGACGACCGCCAGCGCGTCCCACCGCCGGTGCCGCACGCCGGCCCAGGCGCACCAGGCCATCGCCGGCACGCCGATCAGCGTGGTCAGCGGATTGCCGATCATCAGCACGCCGCGCTGCGCACCGTCGATCACCTCGTAGAGGTACCAGATCGCGCGCCAGTTGCTGACCCATTCGTACCACACGCTCATGTAGGTGTGCGGCTTCACCACCTGTTCCTGCAGGTCGAACATGTGGCGGTGCCATTCGATCAGCCCGAGCGGCGAGATCGAGCGCTCGGCGTAAAAGAAGTTCGGCCAGTAGCTCGCGGCGTAAGTCAGGATCGGCACCAGCCCGAGCCACAGCCCGGCCTCGATCAGCGTCATGCCCGGCACCGGCGCGCCGCGCCGCGAAGTCAGCGCCTGCCACCCGGCGGTGCGGACCCGCACGACGAGGAAGGCGAGGCCGGGCAGCACGGCGACGGGGATCGCGTTCCACTTCGAGGCCATCGACAGCCCGAGCGCGACACCGGCGATCGCCAGCCGCCGGCGCGCCGTCTCGGGTTCGCGCACGGCTCCGGCGCATTGCCACATCGCGACGAGGGCAAAGCTGGTCATGAAAATGTCGAGCATGGCAATGCGCGACTGCACGAGCAGCGGGAACGCGGTCACCAGCAACACGCCGAGCACGATCGCGGCGAAGCGCGAGGCGCTGGCGAACCACATCGCCCGCATCGCCGCGAACAACCCGAGCGTGCCGAACAGCACCGGCATGATCCGCCAGCCGAGCGCCTTGTCGCCGAACAGCGCGATGCCGAGCGCGAGGATTTCCTTGCCGAGCGGCGGATGCTCGGGGTTGAGCGGCTTCGACAGCTCGAGCACGGCGCGCGCGGCGGGCAGGTAGTGGATCTCGTCGAAGAACGGCGTGGTCGGAATGGTCAGCCGCACGAGGCACAGCAGGGAGAAGCCGAGCGTCACCGCCACGGTCCAGCCGATCGGATCACGCGAATGGTACGGGGGGTGCACTGCCGTCGGGCTCATCGCGGCGGGCCCTTACGGAGCCGCGGCGGGCGAGGCAAGCGTCAGTGGTCGAACCCGTTGCATGGCACGGACGCCGAGGCGCGGTGAGCCCTTGCCGTCCCGCTTTTTCGTTGCGCGGGCCCGCTCTGCGGACCTAGAGGCTCGGCACGATGAAGAAGACCACCGGAACCGACCGATCGATCACCTCCAGGTGGCGCCCGCAAACCCGCGCGATCCGTGCCGGCACCCGGCGCTCCGACTTCGGCGAGACCAGCGAGGCGCTGTTCCTGACCTCGGGCTATGCCTACGACGACGCCGAGACCGCCGCCGCGCGGTTCCGCGGCGAAGACCCGGGCATGACCTACTCGCGGCTGCAGAACCCGACCGTGGCGATGCTCGAGGAGCGCATCGCGGCGATGGAAGGGGCCGAAGCCTGCCGCGTCCAGTCGACCGGGATGGCGGCGATGACCATGGCGCTGCTGTGCCAGCTCAGCCAGGGCGATCACGTCGTCGCCGGCCGCGCCGCGTTCGGCTCGTGCCGCTGGCTCGTCGACCAGCTGCTGCCGCGCTTCGGGATCACCTCGACCACGATCGACGCGCGCGACAACCAGGCGTGGGTCGACGCGATCCGGCCGAACACCAAGGTGTTCTTCTTCGAGACCCCGGCCAACCCGACGATGGACGTGGTCGACCTCAAGTTCGTGTGCGGGCTCGCGCGCGAGCACGGGATCGTGAGCGTGGTCGACAACGCCTTCGCCACCGCGGCGCTGCAGCGCCCGCTCGAGTTCGGGGCCGACGTCGTCGCCTACTCGGCGACCAAGCTGATGGACGGGCAGGGCCGGGTGCTCGCCGGCGCGGTCTGCGGGTCGGCGGAGTTCATCAACGACAAGCTGCTGGCGATGCAGCGCCACACCGGGCCGAACCTGTCGCCGTTCAACGCCTGGGTCGTGCTCAAGGGCCTCGAGACGCTCGACTTGCGCGCGCACCGGCAGAGCGAGAACGCGCTCAAGGTCGGCCGCTTCCTCGAAGGGCGCGTGCCGCGGATCAATTTCCCGGCGCTGCCGAGCCACCCGCAGCACAACCTGGCGATGCAGCAGATGGACGCCTGCGGTCCGATCTTCTCGTTCGAGGTCGACGGCCGCGACCAGGCGTTCGCGGTGCTCAACGCGCTCGAGCTGATCGACATCTCGAACAACATCGGGGATTCGCGCTCGCTGATGTGCCACAATGCCTCGACCACGCATTATTCGGTGAGCGCCGAAGCGCGCGAGGAGATGGGCGTGAGCGAAGGCATGCTGCGGCTCAATGTCGGCCTCGAGGATCCCGACGACGTGATCGACGACCTCGATCAGGCGCTCAGGACGGCCGGGCTGTGAGGCGGGCGGCGCTCCTGCTGGTCCTGCTGACCGGCGCCTGCGCCGCCACCCCGACGCCGACCCGCGACGAGCTCGCCCGCGCGCTCGGCGGCCGCGCCCCCGCGGCGTCGACCGACATCACCCACATCGCCTGCGAACCGTCGGACGGAGACGAAGTCGCCTGCCGCTGGCGCCAGCGCGACGGGCGCGAGTGGCAGGACTGGCAAGGTCACCTCGCGCTCGCCGGCGAAGACTGGCAACTGAGCGATACGCCGACGCGGCGGCCTTGAGGCGTCGCTAACCTGCCACTCGAGCTTGCTCGCCGATCGCCCGCCCGAACACCGCCGCGGCGGAGAGTGGCTCGAACACTTCTACGCGGCCGGTCAGCTCCGCCAGCGCGTCCTCGGCCGCGGCGAGATCGCCCGCCGCGCCGAACAGCGCGAGCAGAATCAGCCCCTCGTGCTCGGTCATCCGCGGCGCGCAGCACGGGGCCATTCGGATCGGGCCGGTCGCGGCGTGCGCGAGCTCGAGCATGAACGCGCGCAGCAGCACCAGCGGGCGCCTGAAACCGGTGCTGAACACGTCGAGGATCAGCCAGGCCGCGCTCACGTCGCGCACGCCGTGGGCGGCCATGCGGCGTACTGCGAACAGCACCGAGCGTTCGATCCGCCCGTCGGGGAGGGGCAGCGGAAGCAGGCAGGCGCCGCCGGGCATGGTCATCGAGTCTCTCCTTCTCGCCGGTAACTGTGCGAGACTATCGCGAGTGATAATCACTCGCAAGAAGGACTTTGCACTATGTATCCCCCTGCGCCGCGCGGCCTCGTGCAGAGATTCCCCTGCAATCTGCCGCATCTCCTTTGCCCGCTCGCTTCAATGCGGTTACGCTGAGCGCATGCAGGACGTGCTTGCCGGTCTGTTCCAGCATGCGGCGATGACCGCCGGGGTCACCGTGCGCGTGGCCGTCAACTTCATGCCCGATGAGTCCCGCAGCGAGGCGCGGCGCTGGTTCTGGGTCTATCATATCCGCATCGAGAACCACCGCGATGATGCGATCCGCCTGCGTACGCGCCACTGGCGCATCACCGATTCGCGCGGGATGGTGAACATCGTCGATGGCGAAGGCGTGGTCGGCGAGACCCCGCTGCTCGCCCCCGGCCAGACCTACGACTATGTCTCCGGCTGCGAGCTGATGACCAACCGCGGGTCGATGGAAGGCCACTACAGCTTCGCCCGCGCCGACGGCACGCTGTTCGAGGTGGCGATCCCGTTCTTCCCGCTCGCCGCGCCGGCGCGCACCGACGGCTAGCGCCGCCACACCGGCGGCGGCCCGGTCCTGTCGCGGTCACGGTGGTTGGCCCGCCAGACTTGCGGGGCCACGCCGAACGATCCGGCAAACCAGCGCGTGAACGAGCTCGGCGAGGAATAGCCGAGCAGCGCAGCGACCGAGGTCACGGGCCGCGCCGAGTTGGCGAGGTAGGCGGTGGCGAGATCCTGCCGCACCCCGCTGAGCAGCTCCGCGAAATGCAGCCCTTCCTCGTCGAGCCGACGCTGCAGGCTGCGCGCGCTGAGCCCGAGCTGCGCCGCGACCTGGTCGACGGTCGCACGCCCGCTCGGCAGCAGCAGCGTGATCGTCCGGCGGACCTTGTCGCCGATCGGCTCGGGCCCGCTCATCAGCGGCAGCAGGCGCAGCAAGTGGTGAGCGTTGCGCGCCATCTCCTCGTCGGCCAGCGCATTGGGGATCAGCATCGACTGGCTCGAGCACGAGAAGCCACTGAAGTTGGCCTCGAACTCGATCGATCCGGGGAACATCCGCCGCCACACGCTGAGATCGTTGGGCGGCTTGCGCATCGTGTGCACGCAGGCCGGCTTCCACCGCCCGCCCGAGGCCCCGGTGAGGACCTGGTAGGCAATGCCCACCAGCAGGTCGAGCATCTGCGCGCCCCAGTACTCGGGCCACAGGTCGAGCTTGACCAGGCAAGTCTCGTCATCGTCCTCGAGCGCGATCGTGACCACGTCGTTGAGGTGGCGCTGGAACACGATGCTCGCGCGGACCACCGCGCGCAAGTTGGGCAGCCGCTCGAGCAGCAGGCTGACCGGGCCGAGGCTGGCGAACGTCCGCCGCTCGGCCATCAGCAGGGCGAAGCTCTCGCAACCCGAATCCTCGGCCGAGCGCTCGAGCAGCCGGACCACCGCACCGGCGGGAAGCCGGTTCTCGGGATCCTCGAGCATCTCGAGCGCAATGCCCGCCTGGCGCAGCAGCCGCACGCCATCGAGACCGACGGACTGCGCCACTTCGACATAACCCGAAAGGGTCACAGCCCTCATCTGCTGCATTGGCCGCTCCTCGGCGCCAAGCTGGAGCGAGTCGCATACTCCTTTCAATCGGGTCTGTCCTGTAGCCGCCCTCCAGCGGAACGGCCCGTCGTTGCGGCGCGTTACCTTGCACGATCGAACCGATCGGCGCGCGGGTCGCACCCATTGCGCAACAGGACGGGGAAAGGAGCCGCATGCGTCGCCCCGTCCTCCTGCTCACGCTCGCCGCGGCACTGGCCGGGTGCGGCGACACCGCCAAGCTGCCGCTCGCGCAAGGCGTCGGTCCGGCGCCCGAGCTGCCGCCGCCGGTGACCTCGCCGATCCCGACCGTGCACGTGGCGGAGGCCGTCGGCTGGCCCGTGGGCGCTGCGCCGGTCGCGGCCGCCGGTCTCAAAGTCCAGCCTTTCGCCACCGGGCTCGAGCATCCGCGCTGGTTGTTGGCGCTGCCGAACGGTGACGTGCTCGTTGCCGAGACTGCCGCCCCGCCGCAGCCCGAGCAATACGAGGACAAGGGCGTCAAGGCCGCGTTTATGAAGGCCTTTATGAAGAAGGCCGGCTCGGCCGTGCCCAGCGCGAACCGCGTGACCCTGCTGCGCGACGCGGACGGCGACGGGCTCGCCGAAGTCCGCCGGCCTTACCTGACCGGGCTGAGCTCGCCGTTCGGCATGGCCCTCGTCGGCACTACACTCTATGTCGCCAACGCCGACGCGCTGGTCGCCTATCCCTACGATCCGGCCGCCACCGCGATCGCCGCCGCGCCGCGCGTGGTCGCGCGCCTGCCGGCCGAGCGCAACCACCACTGGACCAAGAGCCTCGCCGTCGGCCCCGACGGCAAGCTCTATGTCGGGGTCGGCTCGAACTCGAACGTCGCCGAGCACGGGCTCGCCGAGGAGGAGGGCCGGGCGGCGGTATGGCAGATCGACCCGGCGACCGGCGCCTCGCGCCAGTTCGCCACCGGGCTGCGCAATCCCGTGGGGCTCGATTTCCGTCCCGGCACCAACGAGCTCTACGCGGTGGTCAACGAGCGCGACGAGCTCGGCAGCGACCTCGTGCCCGATTACCTGACACGCGTGCAGGACGGCGCGTTCTACGGTTGGCCGTGGAGCTATTACGGCGACCATGTGGACACCCGCGTCGAGCCGCCGCGGCCCGACATGGTCGCGCGCGCGATCGCCCCCGACTTCGCGCTCGGCTCGCACGTCGCCCCGCTCGGGCTCGTCTTCGCCGACGGCGCGCGGCTGCTCGGCCCCGGCTATGCCGGCGGCGCGTTTATCGGCGAGCACGGCTCGTGGAACCGCCAGCCGTTCAGCGGCTACAAGGTGGTCTTCGTGCCGTTCGTTGGCGGGCATCCCTCCGGCCAGCCAGTCGACGTGCTGACCGGCTTCCTCGCCGGCGACAAGGCGATGGGCCGCCCGGTCGGAGTCGAGATGGCCCGCGACGGCGCGCTGCTCGTCGCGGACGATGTCGGCAACACGGTGTGGCGCGTCAGCGCCCGCTGATCGTCAGGGACTGCTCGGCGAGTTGCTTCCGTCGTCGTCGGTGATCGCCATGATCACGAACACCACCGCGAGCAGGCCGAGCAGGAACATGACCAGCTCGCCACCCGGTCCTTCGGTCACGGCCTCGCTTTCGCCTACCGGCGAACCGGTTCGCGCGGCGGCCGCGGCGGGCGGCGCGAGCACCATGCTCGCACAGGCAAGCGCGGCAAGCATGCGGTTCAATCGGGCCATGGCTGTGTCTCCTTGCTTCGCTCAGGCACTCGGAAGGACGACCCGCACTTCGGATTCTGCATGACGCGGCAAACACGCGCGCCTCGGGGTTGCGCGGCCATGCGCAACGCGCCGCCGATCGTCGCACAAGTCGCCCCGTCGCACTATACCGGCCAAAGGGACTACACGCGCGGTGCCTGACGGCCGATCGCTAGGCGGTGCCGGGTCGCCGTGGCGGGCCGAGGTTGACCACTTGCGCGAGTTGCTGCTCGAGCTGCGCCAAACGGTCGGTCAGCGTGCGGCGCTCGGCCTCGTGCGCGGCCTCGCGCCGCGCGCGCTCGACGGCGAGCTCGACCGCGCGGGCGAGCGGCGGAGCCAGCTCCTCGAGCGCAGCGCGATCGTCCTTGCCATACGTGCTGCCATCGGGGTGCGGCCCGAGCACGAGCCAGCCCGCGTTCGCGCCGCTGCGGGTGACCAGCGGCAGGCGCAGCGGCAGCACCGGGTCGTCGGCCTGCAGGGCACCGGGCGAAGGGTCGAGCGGCAACTCGTCGGCCAGGCGTTCGACGAGTCCCCCGGGCGCGATTCCTTCGGCATGCGCGAGCGCGAGCCGGTCGCCGTCGGCGAGCAGGACCACGCCATGGCTCGCCCGCACGCCGCGCATGACGAGCCGCAAGGCATTGTCGGCGAACTCGCGCGGATCGTTGCTGTTGCGCACTTCGGCCAGCAGCACCGGGAACTCGGTGTGCAGGCGGGCGAGGTCGCGCTGGAAGCGCTTTTCGGCCCAGTGGCTCAACCGGTGGTGCAGCGGCACCAGCAGCAGCGCAGCGAGGCCCGCGGCGATCGCTCCGCCCGCGACGCCGGCACTGGCGCCGAACCATTGCTGGCCGAGGTTCTGGATCAGCGTCTCGCTCGCGGCGAACACCGCGATCAGCGTCACCGTGAGCCCGGCATAGGCGGCCGAGCGGCTGATCGCGGCATCGGCGTCGTAGAGCCGGTGGCGCAGCAGCGAAACGAGCAGCCCGCCGACGATGAACAGGCCCTCCAGCGCGACGAGCACGTTGATCGCGACGAGGATCGCGAGGTGGACCCCGTTGTCCGAGATCGCCGCGTCGAGGAACACGAGGCTGAACTGCAGCAGTCCGCAGGCGATGAACCCGGCGAACCCGAGCATGACCCACTTGACCTGCTGCTTGGGCGGCCCGGGCTCCATCCAGGCGAAGCGCAAGGCCAGGCTGAGCACGGTAAGCAGCAGCGCGGGCAGCGCCACCGCGAACTGGAGCCACACGGGGGCGGCCTCTCCGCCGACCATCAGGACCACCGCCCAGTTGACGATCGCGGGGACCACCAGCCAGGTCCAGGTGGGGGTAAAGCGGCCGGCCGGGAACGTCGCCAGGCCGAGCAGGATGCAGGCCATCGGCACGACGTCGAGGCCGTTGTCGATCACGTGCCGCAGACCCGGGTGCGCAACGAGCGCGGAGATGTCGTTGGCGGGCACCGCGAGCAGGCCGAGCGAGAGCAGCGCCGCGACCGGGTCGCTCGCGCGACGCCTGAACAGCAGGATCGCGCCGCCGAGCACGATCAGTGCATCGACCGTCCGCGAGACGAGGTAGACCATGTCGAGCTGCGCGTAGCTGACCGGCGCTTCGGCATCGGCCGCGGCGAGATGTTCGGGCCCGCGCACCACGCGCGCCTCGTTCACCGTCCCATCGGGCGCGCGCAGGCGCAATGTGACGGGCCGTCCGGCGGGTCCGTCGAGCGCCTGTCCGATCTCGGCGAGCTCGGCTTCCTCGGGGATCGCGCGGCCGTCGACCGCCAGCAGCGTGCTGTCGGGGGCGACGCCCGCCGCGGCCGCGGCCGGGCTCAGCGGGCCAAAGGTCAGCACGTCGTCCTCGTTGGCTTGCAGCCCCGCGGCGAAGACCTGCAGGTCGGTGCGCGTCGATTGCTGCATCACATGCCACTGGCCGGCCGTCATCGCGACCAGGCTCACGACCAGCATCGCCCACCACACGAGCTTGTACGCCGTGAGCCAGCGCCCCCTGAGTTCCGGCAGCCCCTCGGGCCATCGCATGTGCTCGTGCCCCCTTCCAAGTCCGTAGCGGCCGTTACTTACGGGCAATCGGCGGCCCGGCAAGGCCGATTCGCCGCGCCTTGCGCTTGCCGGTTGCCCCGCCGCGCAATAGAGCGCTCACCGCCATGAAGCGCACGCACCTGCCCCTCAACGCCTTGCGCGTGTTCGACGCCGCCGCGCGGCACCTCAGCTTCACCCGCGCGGCGGACGAGCTCGCGGTGACCCCGGCCGCGGTCGGCCAGCAGATCCGCGCGCTCGAGGACGTGCTCGGCGTCGTGCTGTTCCGCCGCACCAGCAAGGGGCTCGAGCTGACCGACGAGGCCGAAGCCGGGCTCGATCCGTTGCGCGAAGGCTTCCTGCGCTTCGAGGAAGCGGTCCAGGCCATGCAGGCCGGGCAGTCGAGCCACAGCTACACGATCGCTGTCCCGCGCGAGTTCTACGCGCAGTGGCTCGCCCCGCGCCTCGCCGCGTTCCGCGCCGAGAACCCGGAAGTCCGCTTCCAGCTGATCGCCGACGAGGACGCGGACTTCACCGAAGCCAATCTCGACGTCGCGGTGCGCCTCGTCGAAGGGCCGGGCGATCTCGAGGGCGTCGAGCTTGCACCGGCGAGCCGCGTGCTCGTCGCCGCGCCAGGCGCGGCCGAAGGATGGATTTCGTGGCCGGGCTACGCGGGCTCCGAGGGCGTCGGCGAAGACGTGCTGCTCCAGGTCGGCAACGCCGGCCAGGCGCTGAGCTCGGCGCTCGCCGGTCTCGGCAAGGCGATGCTGCCGCTGCCGCTGGTCGAGGAAGCGCTCGCCGACGGCCGGCTCGTGGCGCTGGCCGGGCCCGAGGACGGCCGCCGCGCTTACTGGCTCGTCGCCCCGCGCCCGCAGTGGCGGCAGAAGAAGGTCAAGGCGCTGGTCGAACACCTCGCCCGGGGGTAAACGCAAGCCGTCGCGCGGCTGACGAAGGAGGGGGACATGTCGCAATCGATCGTTCGCTGGGGCGCCGCCGGCGCCGTATTCGGGTTGGCGCTGGCCTCTGCGCCGGCGCTCGCGCAAGGCGCGACGCTGCAGGTCGGAGGCCTGGTCGATGGCGAGGTTGCCGGCGCGGGCATGCCGGCCGAGGTTTCGCTGCGCGCCGCGCCCGGGCAGACCATCCAGCTCGACGCCATTCCCGCCCCGCGCACGACCGAAGGGCTCGACTTGACGCTCAAGGTCTACGATTCCTCCGACACGCTCGTGGGCGAGGACGATGACGGGGGCGGCTCGCTCAGCCCGCGGTTGACGCTGACCAGCGAGGCCGGCGGGGTCTACCGGGTCGAGGTCGACGCGCTCGGCGAGGGCGGCAAGTTCACCCTGCTCGCGCGCGAGAGCGTGGTCGAGCCCGAGGTCGTCACCCCGCTTGCGCTCAGCGGCGGCCGGGCCGAGCGCACAATCAACTTCCCCGACGACGACGACGCGCTGTTCTCGTTTTCCGGGCGCCGTGGCGAAGCTTACTCGATTACGCTCACCGCCGAGGACAGCGACAGCGACGACGCCGCGGACCCGATGCTCGAGCTGTTCTCGGGCGAAGGCACGGCCAACGCCTCGCTGCAGTCCGACGACGATTCGGGCGGCGGGCTCAACTCGCGGCTCGTCGCCGAGCTGCCCGCCGACGGCACTTACACGATCCGCACCTCGAACCTTGCCAGCAAGGGCCGCGCGCGGCTCGGGGTGGCGAAGATGTCGCAGCAGGCGGCGCCGGTCGGCAACCTCGGCTACGGCGCGCCCGAGACCGTCCACTTCACGCCGGAATCGCCGTTCGTGACCGGCGACAACGCGCGCCGGTTGGTGCCCTATGCGCTGTACCGCCTGCCCGCCACGCCGTCGCCGCAGGCCATGGCCGGGCGCGGCCAGGCGATCGTCATCCGCGCGACCGCCGACGGACTCGATCCCTACCTAGAGGTGGGTCTCGACACCCCGCTCGGTTTCGCCACGCTGCTGTCGAACGACGACGCCGACAGCCTCAACTCGCGGATCACGCTCGATCCGGCGCGGTTCGGCGCGGGCGACGCCGCCGGCTTGTGGGACAAGGTGCGCATCCGCGTGTCGGCGCCGGCGGGCGCGACCGGGGATGTCGAGCTGGTCGCCGAGCAGAGCGCGGACTAGCCCGCCGCCGGCGGGTCCTTGACCCACGCGACGTCATGAGCGTCTAGATAGGCGTCGACCGCGACGCCGATGGTCTCGAAGAAGTTCGCCTCGCCGATCACCGGCAGCGAGCCGAACCGGGCGAGCTTGTCCTTCACCCGGTCCTTGAGCTCGGCGAAACACAGCTCGATTCCCTGGTCGGCGAGCTTCTGGCGAAGCTCGACCAGCGCGTCGTTGGCGGTCACGTCGACGCTGGTCACCGGCTCGGCGGTTACAATCACGCGCCTGACCGGCTTGGGCGCCGCGTCGACGGCTTTCTGCACCTCGACGTTGAACAGCTCGGCGTTGGCGAAGAACAGCGGCGCCGACCAGCGGAACAGCACCAGCCCCGGCACCAGCCGCGCCTGCGGGTAGCGGCGCACGTCGTGGAACCCGTGCAGCCCGTCGACGCGGCCGAGCACGGCCGCGTCCGGCCGCCAGCCATCCCACAAGTACTCGGCGACGGCGATCGCGAGCGCGATGCCGATCCCCGGGATCGCCCCGAACACCACCACGCCCGCGGTGCAGGCGACCGAGAGCCAGAATTCCCAGCGCTGGATGCGCCAGATCCGGCCAAGGTCGGCGAACTCGAACAGCCCAATCACCGCCGCGATCACCACCGCTGCCAGCGCGGCGTTGGGCAAGTCCTCGAGCAGCGTCGGCGCAGCGACCAGCAGCAGCGCGACCACGGCTGCCGCGACCACGCCGGTGAGCTGGGTCTTCGCGCCGGCGGTCTCCGCCACCGGGGTGCGCGAGGCGCTGCTCGACAGCGGGAAGCCTTGGAACAGGCCCGCGGCGAGGTTGACCGCGCCGAGCGCGACCAGCTCCTGGTTCGGGTCGACCTTTTGCCCGAGCCGCGCGGCATAGCTGCGTGAGAGCACGCTGGTATCGGCGAAAGCGACCATCGCGCAGGCAGCCCCGCCGATCACCACCGGGGCGAGGTCGCCGGGCCCGATCAGCGGCAGTGCCAGCGCGGGCAGCCCTTGCGGAATCTCCCCGAGCACCTTGACCCCTTCGCTCGCGGCGAGCCCGAGCCAGCCCGAGATCGCGGTCGCCCCGGCGACCGCGATCAGCACCACCGGGATGCGCTTGAACCGCCCGAACACCAGCAGCACCGCGAGCGTCCCCGCGCCGAGCGCGGTGGCCATCATGTTGGCCTCGCCGGCCAGCAGCGCGCGCCCGATCGCCCAGATCTCACGCAGCGGGCCCGAGTTCTCGATCTCGATCTGGAACAGCTTGGGCAGCTGGCTGATCAGCACCGTCAGCGCGATGCCGTTGAGATAGCCGTAGCGGATCGGCTTCGACAGCAGCTCGGTCAGGAAACCGAGGCGCACGAGCCCGCCGAACACGCATATCACGCCCGAAACCAGCGCCATCGCCGCCGCCAGCATGACCGCGCGGGCCGGGTCGCCGCCCGCGAGCGGTGCGATCGTCCCGAGGATGATCGCCGCGAGCGCCGAGTCCGGCCCGTAGACGAGGATCCGGCTCGGCCCGAACACCGCGTATGCGAGCAGCCCCGCAATCGTCGCGTAGAGGCCGAAGATCGGCGGCACGCCGGAGGCCACCGCGTAAGCCATCCCGACCGGCACGATGAATGCCGCGAGCACCAGCCCCGCGAGCACGTCGCTGCGCAGCCAGGCCACCTCGTAGCCCTGCAGCGTCCGCAGTCCCGGCAGCCAGCCGCTCGAGGCCTCGGCTTCGGCCATTCGCACGTTCCCTCCCGACACAGCCCGCGGGCTGTCACCCGCCGGACATTCCTCGCCGGCGCGCTGCAAGTCCATCGGAAACAACCCTCGCCCGGCTCGCGCAAGACTGCGGATCGCGGGTCTCGGCGACCCCCTCGCGAACATCGCGCGTGACCTGTCCGGCCTTTTCCTGCATGTGCCAAGCCATTGGTCTCGTTGGAGAGGACGACCCATGCCTAGCTATTCATTCGCCGAGATCGTCGGTCTCGAACTCGCGTTCAACCCGGCAACCGATACGATCACCTTCCCGGCCGGCTATTCCGCCGGCGCGCTGACGATCGTCGAATACGATCAGAGCGTCCACATCAGCTACGGCGCGCAGCTCGTCGTGCTGCTCGGGGTCACTTACGACCAGCTTCGCACGGCCAACTTCAGCTTTTTCACCAATCCGCTCGGCAGCAGCAGCGTGGTGGTCTTCGGCACCGCCGCGGGCGAGGCGATCGCCGGCACCAGCGCCGGCGACTACATCGAGGCGCTCGGCGGCAACGACACGATCACGATCTCCGCCGGCGGCATCGACAAGGTGTTCGGCGGGCTCGGCGACGACACGATCATCGCCGGCGCGAGCTTCACCCGCGCCGACCGGCTCACCGGCGGGGCGGGCTTCGACACGCTCATGCTCCAGGGCAGCACCTCGGTGACCTGCGAGGACGACACCTTGCGCGAGATCGAGGCGATCCGTGCCGGCGCCGGCAGCAACTACGCGCTGCGCACCGCCGCGACCACGCTCGCCGCAGGGGCGACGATGCAGGTCATCGCGCAGGACCTCGGCGTCGCCAACATCATGTATTTCGACGGAACCGCCTCGGCCGGCTCGTTCGCGTTCACCGGCGGTGCCGGCAACGACCAGCTTTACGGCGGGAGCGGCAACGACTCCTACAACGCCTCGCTCGGCGGCAGCGACCTGCTCAGCGGCGGCGCGGGCAACGACTACATCACGATGGGCACCTCGCTCGAGGCGACCGACCGCATCTCCGGCGGCCTGGGTACCGACACGCTCAACATCACCGGCCTCAACGGTGGCGCGCTGTTCGCCCTCACCTCGACCATCCTGCAGGGCGTCGAGGCCGTGGTGCTGCGCAACGGCTACGACTACCGCATGGCCACCGCGGACGCGGTCACCGACGCGATCGCCGGCACCGAGTTCACCGTCGACGCCGGCGTGCTCGGGGCGGCCTACCACCTCGAGTTCGACGGCAGCGCCGAAACCGCCCAGAAGTTCCGCCTGATCGGCGGCGCGGGCGCCGACGTGCTCATTGGCGGGGCCGCCGCCGACTACTTCGACTTGCGCTACGGCGGCAATGACACGGCCACCGGCGGCAGCGGCGACGACACGTTCTATTTCGCCGACACTTATACCAACGCCGACACGATCATCGGCGGCGCCGGCACCTGGGACGTGGTCGTCCTGCGCGGCGACTACACCGCCGCCGGCACGCTCACGTTCGCGAATTCCACCGGGATCGAGGCGTTCCAGCTCGTCGGCTCGTTCGTGGTGGCACCCGGCGACGGGCTCGTCGCCGCCGGACAGCGCGCGAGCTTCTTCACGGGTTCGTTCGCCCCGGGCCAGTCCGTCGTGATCGACGGCTCGGCCGAGACCAACGGCTCGTTCGAGCTCCAGGGCGGAACCGGCAACGACACGCTGGTCGGCAGCCAGAACGCCGACCTCATCCACGGCAACGACGGCAACGACGCGATCACCGGCGGGCCCGGCGGCGATCAGCTGTTCGGCGACGGCGGCGACGACACCTTCGTCTTGCTGGTCAACGAGGGCGAGACGCTCTTCGGCGGCACCGGGACCGACACCGTGTCGTTCGCCGGCGCGAGCTCGGGCACCAGCGTCAATCTCACCCAGCTGAATTCGGTCGAGGTCATCGTCGGCTCGGCCTTCGCCGACACCATCATCGGGCCCTCGGCATTCCAGGCGCAGACGGTCGAGGGCGGCAGCGGAGCCGACAGCATCACCTTGACGAGCTTCACGGGCGACCGCGTCGTCTATCGATCGGTCTCCGACAGCGCGGCGGGCGCCGGCAACTACGACACGGTCACCTTCTTCTCGACCAAGGGCGGCGCGCTCGACTACGTGGACCTCTCGGCGATCGACGCCAACTCGGGCACCGGCGCGAACGACGCGTTCACCTTCATCGGCGGCGCGGCCTTCAACGGCGTTGCCGGGGAGCTTCGCTTCACCGGTGGCAACGACGGATTCCTGCTCGGCGACGTCAACGGCGACGCCGTGGCCGACCTGCAGATCCGGATCGTCTCGTCGATCTACGACCCGGTGCTGACCGTCGCCAACCTCGTGCTCTAGCGCCGCGCGCGGCGAGTTACTCGAACACGAAGGCCCCGGCGTGAGCCGGGGCCTTCTTGCATCCGCGCCTTATCCGAACACAGCCCGCACGAGTCGCTTCACCAGCGCCACCAGGCCTCCGAACAGCCCGCCGGGCCGCTCGGGCACCATGGCCCCGTCGGGCCCGGGGTCGGGCGGCTTGGGCTTCGGCGTCGGCGTTCCCGGATGCGGCAGCGGCACGAACTCCGGCGGCCGCAGCGGCAGCCGCTCGGCCTCGCGATTGTTGCGCTCGCGCATGTCGAGGAACCCCTGCACGGTCATGCCGAAGTGCATGACCATGATCTCGAAGTGGACCTTGGACTCGCGCACCGTCCAATCGACGCAGAACAGGTCGCAGTGCGGCCCGTGCGCGGCGAGCGCCTCGCGGCCGCCCCAGTTGCGCATGTCGGCCATCGACAGGCGGATCTCCTGCACCGGCCCGCCTTCGCTCTCGCCGTGGCCCGGGTACCAGTGCACGTGCCGCCCACGCAGCACCGCCTGGCACACGAGATTGCCCGCAAGGTCATTCACGCACTCGATCGCGCACCATAGCTGCGCCGACCTGATCACGCCGATGTAGCTCTCGGCCACCGTCGCGCGGGCGGGCTGCTTCTGGGGCAGGGTGAGATCGACTTCGCCCTTGGCGCCGTCCTCCGTGCCCCATTTGAGCTCGAAATCGCCGACCGGGAACGGGTGGTCTGGGTCGCGGGGATTCCAGTGGTCGAACCCGGGATGATCGTCCGGCATCGCGGCAGCCTCCGCCGTGTCGCGACACCAGGGCCCGACATAGCAGCGAAGCGGGCACGCGTCAGGCAACGACAACGGCCCGGACCGTCGCGCCCGCGGCATAACGCATGTTCGCGCGCCGGTGGTTGCAAGTCATTGGCCATTGCGGCAAAAGTATCCCGCCCCGCAGTGTCGCCCGGTTTTCCCGTTTGCGTCCGCACCGGTTCTTAAACCCGCGGCATTTGGCGACAGACGATCGGCGGAGGAACGTATGGAGACGGTCCAGGTACCGGTCGACGTTCTGCATTGGCTGCTGGCGATACTCTCTATCGTCGCGCTGCTGGTCTTTCTCGTGCCCTTGCGCTGGCGTGCGCCCGAGGCCGGGCCGATGGCGATGTTCGTCGCCGGCATCGTCGCGCTCGTCGCTTTCCGCACGCCGTGGGAAACGCTCGCTGTCGCCGGCGGCAAGGGGGTGTGGGACGCGATCTTCATCCTCTACGTGATCTGGCCCGCGCTGCTGCTCTACCAGGTGACCAAGCAGGCCGGCGCCTACGATGCGCTGAGGCAAGGGATCTCGAAGTTCAGCCGCAACGAGCTGTTCATCATCCTCGCGCTGTGCTGGGTCTTCGCCTCGTTCCTGCAGGGCATCGCCGGGTTCGGCGCGCCGGTCGCGGTGGTCGTGCCGCTGCTGATCGCGATCGGGGTCAGGCCGGTCTACGCGGTGGCGATGGGCGTCCTCGCGCACGCCTGGGCGCGGTTCTTCGGCACGCTCGGCGTCGGCTGGCTGGCCACGCTGCAGGTCGCCGACGTAACCGATATCACCCGCGCGGCGTTCGAATCCGCCCTGCTGATCTGCATCTCGAACTACCTCGGCGGGCTCCTCGTCGTGTGGCTCTACGGCCGCTGGGCGGCGATCCGCCATGCCTGGCCGCTGGTGCTGATCCTCGGCACGATCCTCGGCGTCGGCCAGTTGCTCGTCGCGCTGTTCAGCCCCGAGCTGTCGACCTTCCTCGCCGCGGCGGTCGCGCTGCTCGCGCTCTATCCGCTGTCGCGCTGGCGCCGCTACGGCGAACCGGTCACCGGCATCCCCGAGCGCCCGGCGATGGCCGAGCGCGCGCTCGACAGGCAAAGCGAGGCTGCGCCGGTGATGACCCTGGCAATGTCGTTCGTACCCTACGCCATCCTCACCGCGGTCACACTGAGCGTCCTGCTGATCCCGCCGCTCAACGCGCTGCTGCGCGAGGTACGCATCGGGCTGCCGTTTCCCGAAGTGAGCACCGGCTTTGGCATCCATAACGCTGCGGTTGCGCGCTACGCTCCGATCGCGCCGTTCACGCATCCGGGGATGATGCTGCTGGTCACCGCGATCCTCGTCTGGTTCATCTATCGCGCCGGCGGCTACTACCGCGCCTGGGCCCAGCGCGAGGCGCCCGAGCGGCTCTGGCGCGCGCTGCTGATCGATGCGGTGCCGGCCTCGGTGCCGATCATCGCTTTCCTCGTGACCAGCCGCATCCTCGACCATAGCGGCCAGTCGCTGACCATCGCCTTCGGCCTCGCCGCGGTCGCGCCGCCGCTGGTCTATGCCGGCCTCGCCAGCGTGATCGGCGCGCTCGGCGCGTTCATGACCTCGAGCAGTACCGCCTCGAACGTGTTGTTCGGCGGCGTGCAGAGCGGCGTCGCCGAACTGCACGGCTTGCCGGTCGAGACCGTGATCGCCGCGCAGGCCGCCGGCAGCGCCTACGGCAACGCGATCGCGCCTGCCAACATCGTGCTCGGCACCAGCATCGCCGGGATCAAGGGCCAGGAAGGCTCGGTCCTGCGCCTGACGATGCCTTGGACCGTGGTCGTCGCCGTGCTCACCGGCGTGGCCACGGTGGCGATGATCGTGCTCGGCTGAGGAGGCTCGCGTGGACAAGAAACTGGTCACCGAAACCTTGGCGCTGGTGCTGCTGTTCGCGGCGTTCCCGATCATCAGCGCGGGCACGACCGGCGGCGGCAACTTCGTCTGGTGGACCGGGCTCAGCAGCCTGGTGATCGGCGGGTTGCTGCCGGTGCTGACCCGCTACATGGACCACTCGGGCGATACGATCCGGGACGTCGGCTTGGAATTCGACGATCGCGCGTCGTAGCGCGGCGCCTGCGAAGTTCGGGAGGGAATGATCGATGCCTGCCCCGCCATCGTGCGGGGGGCGAGGAGGCGTGATGAGTCATCCCAACGGTCCCCGCACGGGACGCCCGCCGACTTATGCTCCGAACGGCGTGGTTTCGACCCCGCACTACCTCGCCAGCGCGGCCGGGCTCGGCATCTTGCGGCAAGGCGGTAGCGCGGTCGACGCGGCAATCGCGGCCAATGCCGTGCTGTGTGTGGTCTATCCGCACATGGCCGGGCTCGGCGGCGACGGGTTCTGGCTGATCGCCGAGCCCGGCAGCGGCAAGGTCCACGGCCTCAACGCCAGCGGGCCGGCCGCCGCCAAGGCGACGCTCGACTATTACCGGCCGCGGGCCAAGGACGGCGAAATCCCTGCGCGCGGACCGCTCGGTGCGCTGACCGTTCCCGGTGCGATCGACGGCTGGCGCCTCGCCCACGAGCGATTCGGCCGCATGCCGTGGCGCGCGCTGTTCGAGCCCGCGATCGGCTATGCGCGCGAAGGCATGCCGGTGACCCGCTCGCTCGCCGACTGGACCGCGCAGGACGAGCCGATCCTCTCCGCCTATCCGGCCACCGCGGCCGTGTTTCTCCCCGGCGGTCGCGTGCCGCGCGATGGCGAGCGGCTGGTGCAGCGCGACCTCGCGAACACGCTCGACCAGATCGGCAACGAAGGCGCGCGCGGGTTCTACGAAGGCGGCATCGCCGAGCGCATGTGCGCGGCGCTGATGCCCGGCGGCTCGCCGCTCGAGGCCGGCGACTTCGCCGCGTTCCACGCCGAATGGGTCGAGCCGATCACCGGCTCCTACCGCGGCTACGACGTCTACCAGCTCCCGCCGAGCACCCAGGGCTTCACCGCGCTACAGATCCTCCACCTGCTCGGCGGCTACGACGTGACCGCGTGGGGCGAGGGCACGGCCGACTACTACCACCACATGGCCGAGGCGGTGAAGATCGCCTTCGCCGACCGCGAGGAATGGCTGACCGACCCGCGGTTCGTCGAGATCCCGCTGCAGAAGCTCATCAGCCAGTCATACATCGACGAGCGCCGCCGGCTGATCGACCCCGAGCGCGCGCTCGACATCGCCCAGGTGCAGCCGGGCGTGGCTTACGGGGGCCAGCACGAGCGCCGCGCGCCCGGCGGCGATACCTGCTATTTCTGCGCCGCCGATCGCGACGGCATGGTCGTCTCGCTGATCCAGTCGATCTACCACGACTTCGGCACCGGCGTGGTCTGCGGCGACACCGGGGTGATCCTGCAGAACCGCGGCGCATTCTTCTCGCTCGACGAGGCGCATCCCAATCACCTGCAGCCCGGCAAGCGCACGTTCCATACGCTGATTCCGGCGATGCTCCTGCGCGACGGCCAGCCGTACCTCGCCTACGGCTCGATGGGCGGGGAAGGGCAGCCGCAGACCCAGGCCGCGCTGGTCACGCGCATGGTCGATTTCGGCTACGACGTGCAGCAGGCGATCGAGGCGCCGCGCTGGCTCATGGGCCGCACCTGGGGCACCCGCACGCGCAACCTCTCGCTCGAGGGCCGCATTTCCGACGAAGTCGCGCGCGAGCTCAAGCGGCGCGGGCAGCCGATCCAGATGGTCCCCGACTGGAACGACAACCTCGGCCACGCCCAGGCAATCCGCGTCAACCGCGCGCAAGGGTTCTACGAAGGCGGGGCGGACCCGCGCGGCGACGGCGCCGCGCTCGGCTACTGAGCGCGGCCTTGACCACCCCGATCGCCATCACGCTCGCGGTCATCCTCGCCGCGCTGGTGATGTTCGCGTGGAACCGGGTGCCTGCGGTGGTGGTCGCGATCGGCGCCTCGCTGGTGTTGTTCTTCGCCGGCATCCTCACGCCGGGCGAGACCATCGGCGGGTTCGGCGACCCGGTGGTGATCCTGATCGCCGCGCTGCTCACGATCGCGCTCGGGCTCGAGACCGCCGGCGTCGGCGCCTGGGCCGGGCAGCTGCTGATGCGCCACACCGGCAGCAACGAGACCTGGCGGATGGTCGCGATCATGGTCGTCGCCGCGCTTTTCAGCGGCATGATCGGCATGAACGGCGCGGTCGCGGCGATGCTGCCGGTCGCCGTGGTGGTCGCCGTCCGGAGCCAGGTCGCCCCGTCCAAGCTGATGATCCCGCTCGCCTTCGCCTGCCTGACCGGCTCGAAGCTGACCCTGCTCGGTACGCCGGTCAACGTGATCGCCGCCACCCAGGCCGAGGAGGCCGGCGTCGGCCACATCGCGTTCTTCGAATGGGCGGTGCTCGGCGTACCGCTGCTCGCGGGGACGATCGCGATCACGATCCTCTTCGGTCCCAGGCTCCTCCCCGAGCGCCGCAGCCAGTCGATCCCCGCCGACTTCAGCGCCCACGCGCACACGCTCGTCGAGCAGTACCGGCTCGACGACGGCCTCCACTACTTGCGCGTGCGCGACAGCTCGCCTTACGCCGGCCAGCCGCGCACCGGCATCGACCTCGCCGCCTATCCGGGTCTCAGCCTCGTCGCCGTGCTCGAAGGTGATGGCAGCACGCCGCTCCAGCGTGAGACCATCGAGCCCGGCGATCTCGTGCTGGTCCGCGGCGAGGCCGACGCCGCCGGCCGCCTCGCCACCGAGAGCCACCTCGCGATCCGCGCGCGCGACGAGCAGGCCCCGGTCGCCGACGTGCTGTTCAGCCGCACCTCGGGTCTCGCCGAAGTGGTCATCCCGATGCGCTCGAAGATGATCGGCCGGACCGCGTTCCCCGGCATGGCCACCGAGGACGGCGAGCTCATGGTCCTCGCCGTTCAACGCGGCGAGGGCCCGATGCGCCAGGAAGCGCGCGTGCTCCAGGCCGGCGATCACCTGCTGCTGCAGGGCACCTGGAAAGCGCTCGACCAGCATCTGGCCGATCCCAACCTGCTCGTCGTCGACTCGCCCGAAGTGGTCAAGAAGCAAGCGGTCGCGCTCGGCCCCGGCGCGCGCCCGGCGCTGGCGATCCTGCTGCTGCTGATCGTCCTGCTGGCCTTCGAACTCGTCCCCGCGCCGATCGCCGCGGTGTTGTGCGCCACGCTGATGGTCGTCGCCGGCGTGGTTCGCCTGCCGCAAGTCTATCGCGGGATCGACTGGAACACCTGCCTCCTGATCGGCGCGATGATCCCCCCGGCGACCGCGATGACCAACACCGGCGCGGCCGCGCTGATCGGCGATCAGGTGGTCAGCGCGCTCGGCGAGTTCGGCCCGCTCGCGGTGCTCGCGGGGCTGTTCGTGGTTTCGGCGACGGTCTCGCAGTTCATCTCCAACACCTCCTCGGCGCTGGTCATGATGCCGATCGGCCTCGCCACCGCGTCCGAGCTCGAGGTCAACGCGCTGCCGATGATGCTCGCCGTCGCGATGGGCGCGAGCGCCTCGTTCCTGACCCCGTTCGCCAACGGCGTCAGCATGATGGTCTACGGCCCCGGAGGCTACCGCTTCGGCGACTTCTGGAAGCTCGGCCTGATCGTCATGGCCTGGGCGCTGATCGTCACCGTCGCGGTCGTCCCGCTGTACTGGCGGTTCTGACCGTTAGACCTTGTTTTCGCTTAAGCATCCTCGTTGACTCCGATTTCGTCGCGATCGCCCTCGCGGCGTGTTGACTGGCATTGCCGCCCGGCTCATGAAGTTCCCGAGGGGAGACGGCTTCGCCGCGCCTGTGACGGGGGTAATAATGACGGGTCGAAATGTGCCGCTGACGCGGCGCGCGAGCCTTGCCCTCTTCGCGGGGCTGGGCCTCAGCGCGTGCGGCGGCGGCGGGTCGTCCCCGACGCCTTCGCCGGCTCCCACGCCGCCTCCGACGCCCACGCCGACTCCGCCGCCCTCGACGATCTACCACGTCCCGGTGATGGGCCAGTCGAACGCCGCCGGCGCCGATGCCAAGCCGGTGCTCTCGGGCGCGGCGAGCCCGTGGGGCAACCTGATGTTCTCGCAGGGCGTGCAGACCTGGGACCGGCTCAAGAACCCGCAGGCTCCGGCCTCGCGCCCGGCGACCGACTTCGCCCTGGTCGGCCTCGTCGCGATCGGCAACGAGACCCGCGCGACCGGGCTCGCCGACCGGCTCAAGAGCGAGGTCCTCGCCACGCGCACGCCGGTGTTGGACCGCCACCAGGTGCTCGTCTCGGACGTTGCCGAAGGCTCGCGCCTGCTCACCGAGCTCGGCCCCGAGAACCACGCGGCGAGCGGCGAGGCGGGCGCGCTCGCGCCGGGCGGCTTCTGGCCGACCATGCTCGACGACATCGAGCGCGCCAGGGCCGGCGCCACAGCGCGCAACGCCAACTTCCAGGTGCCGTTCTGGAACTACGACCAGGGCGAGGCCGAGCGTGGCACGATGAACGTGTACCGCAATCGCCCGGCCGTGCCGGCCGCGCAGCTCGTCGCCGACTATGCGGCGCGCGCGGTGACCATGGTCGAGACCTTCGATCGCGAGATGCGCACGCGCCTCGGCAAGGCAGCGCCGACGCCGTGCCTCGTCACCCCGGCGTGCTTCAACACGCTCACTCCCACCGCCTGGCTCGATGCCAGCGACGCCTCACCGCTCGCCGTCGTGGTCGGCCCCCGCTACCAGATGCCCTCGGCCTGGCTCGCGACCGTCCACCCGGATTCCGCGATCCATTATTGCGCCGATGGACAGCGCTGGATCGGCGAGATGGTCGCCAAGGTCGGCGCCCGGGTCATGGGCGGCGAGGCCTGGCAGCCGATGCGCGCGTTGCGCGCGACGCGCGTCTCGGCGACCGAGGTCGACGTCCTGCTGCATGTGCCGCGCGGCTCGATCGTCCTCGACACCGAGAGCTGGCCGACCATCGAAGGCTGGGGCTTCGGGCTCTACACCGGCCCTGTCGGCGGCTGGGCGCGGACGCTGCCGACCTCGCTGGCGATCGTCGATGCCACGACCATCCGGCTGCAGTTTCCGGCGATCCCCGCCGGCGCCAAGCTGCGTATCGGCGCTTCGGGCCGGTTCGAGGCGCTTGCCGGGCAGCCGATCGTCGCTGTCGGCAACGCGACGGTGAACGGCAATCCGGCCGTGGCCATCACCCTCCAGGGCGATCATTCGGCTGCGCTCGACAAGGCGCTGCGCGACGGACCGGTATCCGCGATCGGCCAGTCCGGGACCAGCGTCGTCATTCGCCGCTACGAGCTCGCGGGCGGCCGCACGACGCTGCTCGGCGCGACCGCCGAGATCTACCGCCCCGGCACGTTCACCGTCGGCGAGCGGCTTTCGGTCGACCGCGCCCAGCCGGCGACCAACGTGCGCGACAGCGACGATGCCGTCTCACTGTACCGGTTCGCCCAGGGGCCGCGCGCAGGCCAGGCTTATCCGCTGTACAACTGGCTGGCGACTTACGACGGCCTGCCGGTCGTCGGCGCCTAGCGCCGCCGAAGGCAGGCCGTAAGCCGCCGCGCGTCAGCGCGCGGACGGCGGCCGGCGGTGCGGCGGATTGACGAACGCCGTCGTCGGCGCCGCCTCGGCGGGCTCCGCCTCGGCGATTGCCGGCGCCACTTGCGGCGCTGCCATCGCCATCGCCGGAGCCGGGGCAACCGCCATCGGCATAGGCTGCGGCGCCGCGCCAGGCAGGTTCAGCGCCACTTCCTCGTCGATGTAGCCGCGCACCATGGTGCCCGCGGGCACCCGCGCGCTCGTGCCGGTCATGAAGAAGCCCGCCGGCGCGAACACCAGCGCCGACATCGCCACCGCGCCGGCGACGCCCGAGTTCCCGCGGTCGTCGAACGCGCCGTTGAGGCGGATCTGGCGGCCGTTGAGGCTCAGGTAGAGCAGGCGCGCGTTGAGCTTGCCCGACTTGCCCCACATGCCCTTGTTGCGCACTTCGGTAACCTCGCCCATCGCCGGCGTCCCGGCCGGGATCACGGTCCAGCCGTTGACCATGATCGGGTCGACGGTGGCCATGCGGAAGCGATCGCCGACATGCAGGTGCTTGCCCTCGGTGGTCAGCTCCTCGACCAGCCGCAGCGACAGCTCGGTGCCGACTCGCAGCGTGGTGACCGACGGGGCCACCGTGACCGGCGCCGCGACGGGCGCGGTTTCCTGCGCGGCCAGCGGCTGCGCTGCGATGAGAAGCCCGAGAAGGGCAGCGTGACGATAATTCATGACGGTATTCCCCCCAAGCCCGCGACCAATGCGGCTATCGTGCCACCGCTAGCGGCAGGAAGCGGCAAAAGGGTTGACCCCTATCCCTAACGCGAGGTTTCCAACCCAGTCCTCGCCCGTCGGAGGCTAACCCCAGTCCTCCCCCGTTCACGGGGGAGGTGGCCGCGCAGCGGCCGGAGGGGGAGCGCACGCCGCATGCCTTCGCAATCGCCCTCCGTCTGCTACACACCCTCGGTGCTCGACTCCCTCACCGACGCGCAATGGGTCGCCTTCGCGCTCGTGCTGCTCGGGATGGCGCTCATCGGCGGCATGCTCGTGCGCCGGGCGATCCCGTGGCTCGCCGCGGTCTATATCCCGACGAGCGTGGTCGCCGGCTTCCTCGTCCTGCTCGCCGGGCCGCAAGTGCTCGGCGAGGCGACCGGCGGGTGGAGCCTGATCCCGCCGCAAGTCGTTGCGGTGCTCGCGACGCTGCCGGGACTGCTGATCAACATCGTCTTCGGCGGCATCATGGTCGGCAAGAAGCTGCCCTCGGTGAAGCGGATCTGGGACCACGCGGCGCCGCACGCGCTCCTCGGCAGCGTGTTCTCGTTCGGCCAGTTCGCCATCGGCGGCCTCGCCGTGAGCCTGCTGCTGACCCCGCTGTTCGGCCTGCCCGACGCGGCCGGCTCGATCATCGAGATGTCGTTCGCCGGCGGCCACGGCACGATCGCCGGGATGGGCGGGCTGCTCGAGGATGCCGGCGCCGGCGAGCTGATCGATATCGGCCTCGGCCTCGCCACGCTGTCGATGCTCACCGGCGTGATCGGCGGCACCGTGCTGGTCAACTGGGCGGCGCGCTCGCCGCGCCTGACGATCGCCCGCGAATGCACTTCGGCGCGGTTCACCGCGTGCCGCCTCAGCGAGGTCCCGCCCAACGAAGGCGACATCGCGAGCGACGTCGAGCTTGGCTCGATCAGCCGCAGCTTCGGCGCGATCGCGGTCGCGATCTTCCTCGGCTTCCTCGTGCTCACCGGGCTGCGCGCGATCGCCGGGGCGTTCGGCTCGGATCTGTTCGACCGCTTCCCGCTGTTCCCGTTTACGATCATCGGCGGCTTCGCGGTCCAGCTCGCGTTGTCGCGCAGCGGCAACGAGGGTCTCGTCGAGCGGCGCACGGTCAACGACATCACCGGCCTTTCGCTCGACATGCTGATCGCCGCCGCAATCGGCACGCTGTCGCTGGCCGCGCTCGGCGCCAACGTTCCGAGCATCGCGATCCTCACCGTACTCTCGCTGGCGTGGAGCGTCCTCGGCCTGCTGTGGCTTGCTCCGCTGTTCTTCCGCACGCATTGGTTCGAGCGCGGCATCGCCGACTACGGCCAGTCGCAAGGCAATGTCGCCACCGGGTTCATCCTCGCCGAGATGGCCGACCCCTCGCACACGACCGGGGCGGCGATGGGCTATGGCTACAAGCAGCTGTTCTACGAACCCTTCCTCGGCGGCGGCGTGCTCACCGCGCTCAGCGTCCCGCTGATCCTCGCGGTCGGCTCGCTGGCCTTCGGCGCGGCCTCGGCGGTGATCACCGTGGCCTTCATCGCCTGGGGCATCCTGCGCAACCGGCGCGCGAAGCGGGGCGCCGGCGCCTGACGCGTCGCACGCGCCAACTCATCTCGTCATCCTGAACTTGTTTCAGGACCCATTTCGCAGCCCGCACGGAGCTTCGGTCGGAGAACCGCAGCTCTCCCCGAGTCCCGTTCATCCTGCCGAAAGCCGAATTGCGGCGAACCGAGCGCCGGGAACGCAAAAGCTCGGTTGCCACCGGCAGGGGTGTGGGCATACGGCCTCGGTCCGGGATCGCGCGGAAAGGGACGGCGAGATGAAGAGTGTTGTTGTCGCGGCAGGGTTCGCCCTCATGCTGCTCGCACCGTTGCCGGCGTGGGCGCAGGACAACTCGAACGGCCAGGACGGCCAGCAAGGCATGGGCACCCCGGTCGAAGGCATGGAGCACGTCACCGCCGGCGAGCGGCGTCGCACTCCGGGCGAGGCGGTCCGCCGCGACCGGTTCGACGAAGCGGTCGAGAAGATGTTCGCCTCGGCCGATAGCGATCGCAACGGCCTGCTCACCCTCGCCGAGCTGCGTGCGGTGATCGAGACGCGCAAGGACGCGGCGATCCACAGCCGCTTCGCCAGCATCGATGCCGACCGCAACCAGTCGGTCAGTTTCGCCGAGTTCAACCAGTGGCAACGCAGCCTCGGCTCGGTCGTGCTGTCCGACGAAGGCGCGGCCGCGGCGAGCAACACGCAGGTCTCCGAGGACCTCCGCCCCGAGCCCCAGCGCGGCCCAGGCGGTCTGGTTCTCGCCCGCCTGGTGGTGCCGCTCAACGCAACCATGCTGGTCGCCGCCAACACCGACCATGACGGCGGCGCCTCGCTCGCCGAGGTCGCCGCGCTCGAGGGCAAGCACTTCGAGGAAGTCGACGCCAATCACGACGCGTGGGTCACCGAGGAGGAGCTGCGCCAGGCGTCGTCGCCGCGCCGCTGACCGGCGTGCGGCACGCGCATTAGTGTATTGTCGCAGTAATACCGGCCTCTATAGTGCGGGCATCGTCGAGAAAGGGATGATGATGCGCCGCCTGTTTCATCCGTTGCCCGTGCTCGTTGCCGCCGCGTTACTGGCGCAGCCGATCGCTGTTCATGCCGCCGACCCGGTCCCGGTCGAGCAGCTCGTCGAGCGGGTCAGCATCCCCTACGACAGCTTCACCCTGGCGAACGGGCTGCGGGTGATCGTCCACACCGACCGCAAGGCCCCGGTCGTCGCGGTGGCGACCTGGTACGGGGTCGGTTCGAAGGACGAGCCCGAGGGCAAGACCGGCTTCGCCCACTTGTTCGAGCACCTGATGTTCCAGGGCACCGAGAATGCCCCGGGCGACTTCTTCGCGCCGCTGCGCGAGGTCGGCGCGACCGACATGAACGGCACGACCAACTTCGACCGCACCAACTACTACGAGACCGTCCCGCGCCCCGCGCTCGACCGCGCCCTGTTCCTCGAGAGCGACCGCATGGGCCACCTGCTCGGCGCGATCGACCAGGTCGTGCTCGATGAGCAGCGCGGAGTGGTCCAGAACGAGAAGCGGCAGAACGACAACCAGCCCTACGGCCTGCTGTTCTACGAGCTGGTCGAGAACCTGCTCGCCGGCACACCCTACAGCCACAACGTGATCGGCTCGATGGCCGACCTCGACGCGGCCAGCCTCGACGACGTCAAGACCTGGTTCCGCCAGCACTACGGCCCCAACAACGCCGTGCTGGTCCTCGCCGGGGACATCGACGCGCGCGAGGCGCGCCCGCTGGTCGAGAAGTACTTCGGCGCGATCCCCGCCGGTCCGCCGACCCCGCTGCCGGCGGTCGCCGTGCCGACGCTGCCCGCGCCGCAGGACATCGCCATGCACGACCGCGTCGCCGCGACGCTGATCGTGCGCGGCTGGACGGTGCCCGGGGTCAACGACCCCGACGCGGTCCCGCTCGATGCGCTCGCCTCGGTGCTCGGCGGCCTCGCCAGCTCGCGGCTCGACAACGCGCTGGTGCGCGACGAGAAGCTCGCGGTGCAGGTGAGCTCGGGCGTCCAGTCGATGGAGCAGCTCGGCATGTTCCTCGTCCAGGCCGTGGTCCGCCCCGGCGTCGACCCGGCCGCGGTATCGAAGCGCCTCGACGAGATCGTCGGCCAGCTCATCACCGAAGGCCCGACCGCCGACGAGGTCCAGCGCGTGGTCACGACCCAGGTCTCGGGCCGCATCTTCGGCCTGGAGTCGGTCGGCGGTGGCGGCGGCAAGGCGGTCACGCTCGCGCAAGGCGAGCTGTTCTCCGGCGATCCCGGCTTCTTCAAGCGCTACCTCGCGTCGATGGCCCAGCTGACCCCGCAGCAGATCCAGGCCGCCGGCCAAAAGTGGCTCACCCGCCCCCCGCTGACGATCACCATCTCCCCCGGCGAGCGCGAAGCCTACCAGGAATCGCAGTCGGTTGCTGCGGTCGCCCCCGCGGCCCCCGCTGCGGCGACCCCGCCTGCCCCGGGCACGCGCGGCGCGCTGCCCGAAGTCGCCGCGATCACCGATCTCGACTTCCCCGAGGTCACCCGCAGCACGCTGTCGAACGGCATCGGCCTCGTCTACGCCCACCGCGACGCGGTTCCAGTGACGCGCGTGCTGATGAGCTTCGATGCCGGCGTTTCGGCCGATCCCGCGGGCAAGCTCGGCACGCAGAGCCTGGCGCTCTCGCTGCTCCCCGAAGGCACCACCAGCCTCACGTCCGCGCAGATCGCCGAAGCGCGCGAGCGCCTCGGCGCTACGATCGGCACCGGCGCCTCGCCCGACCGCACCTACCTGATCGCCGCCGCCCCGAGCCCCAACCTCGGCGCCACGCTCGACCTGTTCGCCGACGTCGTCCGCAACCCGGCCTTCGCCCCGGACGAGGTCGAGCGCCTGCGCGCGACGCTGCTGACCTCGATCGGCATCGAGCTGTCGAGCCCCGCCGGCATCGCCGGCCGCGCGATGCCGACCCTGCTCTACGGCCCCGGCAGCCCTTACGCCAAGCTCGCCGCCGGCTCGGGCGACGCGGCCGCGGTCGCCCGGCTGACCCGCGACGACCTCGTCGCCTTCCACCGCGCGTGGATCCGTCCCGACAAGGCCGAGATCTTCGTCGTCAGCGACCTGCCGCTGGCCGAAGTCCAGGCCGCGCTCGAGGCCCGCTTCGGCTCGTGGCGCGGCGAGGGCGCGGCCGGGACCAAGTCGTTCGCCGTCGCCCCCGCGCAATCGGCGCCCAGGATCCTCCTGCTCGACCGCCCGAACTCGCCGCAATCGGTGATCCTCGCCGGGCAGATGACCCCGCTTCGCCCGACCGACGAGCTGCTCGTGCAGATGACCGGCAACCAGGTGCTCGGCTCGAATTTCCTCTCGCGCATCAACATGGAGCTGCGCGAGAACAAGCACTGGTCCTACGGCGCCAGCGGCGGCTTCAACTGGCTCGAGCACGCGGTGCCCTACGTGATCAGCGCCCCGGTCCAGGCCGACCGCACCGGCGATTCGATCGAGGCGATCCGCCAGCAGGTCAGCGAGTTCCTCACGACGAAGGGCGTCACCGAGGCCGAGCTCGCGCGCGAGGTCAACGGCACGACCCGCGAGCTCGCCGGCCGCTTCGAGACCTCGGCCGCGGTGCTCAGCGCGATGCTGCAGAACGACACCTGGCACCGCCCCGACGACTTCTACGACACGGTCGCCGGGAAATACCGCGCGATGACCGCCGCCCAGCTCGACAGCGCGATGCGCGCCGCGCTCGATCCCGACAAGTTCGTCTGGGTCGTCGTCGGCGACGCCTCGGTCGTCCGCCCCCAGCTCGACGCGCTCGGCCTGCCGGTCGAAGTCGTCCCCGCCGCCGCGATCACCCAGCCGGCCGCCGCCCCCTGATCCGATCCTCCCCGTCCCCGCGTCGGCGGGGATGGGAAGGGGTGTTGGCGGGGTTCACGCCTCAATCCTCGCCATCATCCTCGCCGCGCTCGCGCCGATCCTCGGCCTCGAACTCCTCGAGGAGCGCCGTATTGGCCTTCCGCCGCTGGACCATGCCCTGGAGGAACTTGTCGAGCGCCTCGACCGAATACGCCGGATCGTTGCGCTCGGCGTCGATCACCTCCCGCTTGATCTGCTCGTAGAGCTTGTCGCCTGGCTTGAGTCGCAGCGCGAGCTCGGCGCCGTACTTGTCGGGCCGCCGCTGGCGCAGCAGGAACATGACCAGCGCCTCGTTGTGCACCGGGTACCAGCCGAGCAGCTTGCCCCCCGAGACGATCGGCCGCTCGACCCCGTGGATCGCCCGCTGCATCGCCGCGTGCTCGACCTGGAGTATCGCGCGCTCGACCGCCTCGTCCCACGCCGCGGCGAATCCCTCGGCCCCGGGCTTGTGCCGCAGCGCATAGAGCGCCTCGGTCGACGCTCCGATATGCACGGCGGCGTCCTTGACCATCCCGGTCGCCAGGAGCTGCGCCACGAACGCCCGCTGCCGCTCGGCGGTGATCGAGTTTGCCCGCGGATGCGTGTGCGGCGCAGGCGCGAAATCGAGCAGCGGATCGTCGTCCGCCACCACCTCCCCGCAGGCCCGGGCCATGTACGACGTGCGCGCCTTCATGACAGGTCCCTCCCTCGACTCGGAAGAAACCTATATGGCACAAGTCTGGTAAAAATGCAACCAATTTCGCATTCACCGCTGAGCCCGCGCGCTTGCGCTCGGGCGACGCCGCTTCCTCGTGCGCTATCGCTTCCTCGTCCGCGCAAAAGCGCCGGGCCCATTGCAGCCACCCCCCGATCCTGTAGCAATTCCCGGTCGCACGCAGGGGGGCGCCGTCGTGGAAATCTTCAACTACGTCATGGTCCTGGCCTCGGTGATCATCGGCCTCGGGATCACCCATCTGCTCCAGGGCGTCGCCGGCGTGGTCCAGCACCCGCACCGCGACAAGCCCTCGTGGCTCCACCTGACCTGGGTCGCGGCGATCTTCCTGAGGACGGTGTTCTGGTGGTGGACCGAGTTCCAGCTCTCGGAGACCGGCCAGTGGTCGTTCGGCCTCTACTGCTTCGTGCTCGTCTACGCGGTGCTGATCTACCTCTCGTGCGCGCTGCTGTTCCCGCGCGACCTCGCCGACTACGCCGGCTTCGAGGACTACTTCCTCTCGCGCCGCGCGTGGTTCTTCGGCGTCGCGCTGGCCAGCATCGTGGTCGACATGATCGACAGCCTGCTCAAGGGCCTCGCCCACTTCCGCGAGCTCGGCCCACAGTACCCGATCGCGATGATCGCGCTGGCGGTCCTGTTCGCCGTGGCGATCCGCACGCGCAACCTGCGGTTCCATGCGGCGCTGGCGGTCGGCACGCTCGGGTTCCTGCTCGCCTACCCGGTGATGAACTTCGGCGTGCTCCAGTAAATCATCCCCGAGCGGTGCTCGGGGAGGGGGCCCACCGGCTGCAGGCCGGTGGTGGAGGGGCACTCTCGAAGTTCCCTCACTTCGCGCCCAGTCGCCAGCCAAACCGAAACGGACGAGGCGCCCGTGCGCTTATTCCTGTCCTTCGGCGGGCGGGGAGGGGTCGGCAGGCAGCGGGGCGGCAGGGGCTCCAAGCTGGATCGCGCAATCGCGCACCCACAGCTCGTCGCCGCCTCCGCCCATGCCCTGGCAACTGACCGTCACCCGCTGTCCCGGCCGCAGCTGCTTGGCATCCTCGATCGCCAGCTGCGTGACGTCGATGCCGAGCTCGGTGTCCGGGTTGGAGGTCTTCAAGCGCAAGTCGAGACTGCCGTAGCCGTCGGGCACGATCCGGAGGAATTCCCCGCTGACCACCATCTCACGCCCGTCGAAGCGCGCGGCGGCCGCGTCCGGGTCATCCGCGTAAGCCTTCTGCAACGCCTCGGCCTCGATCGTCACCGGCCCGCGCGCC